>CAZWNM010000094.1:0-6898 GCA_964635765.1 uncultured Planctomycetaceae bacterium
TGATCGAATCGCCACAAACACGCTCCACTAATGTATTCTACGATGCGAACAAGACGGAAACCGCGTACATGGTTGAAATAACGATGGTGAAGATGACAATGGACCAGTTGACGAAGTTTTGCCAACGCGTGTTCGTATATTGACCCATCAACGGTTTGTCATTCAACAACAGAATGAGAAACACGAGCGCGGCCGGCAACAAGGTGACGGCGACGACTTGCACGAAAAGGTTGACGGCGTTTTGCACATTGATGCTGGCGACCAACGAAACGAAGCCGGACGACACCAACATGCCGAGGTACACGACGTAGAACCACGGCGCTTCGCGGACGCTTTTGTTGAGCGAGTGCGCCCAACCGAAGACCTCGCCCACGGCCCAACTGGTCGAGAGCGAAATGCAGAGCGCGCCGAGCAGGCCGGCGTCGAACAGACCGATGGCGAATAAAACTTTGGCCCATTGACCCCAATGATGCAACGGCATGACTTTCGGCATAGCCTGCGCAGTTCTTGCGGCGGAATCAACGTCACGCCAGGAATGAAACTCGGGGTCGATGTCGCGCCACGGGCCCTCGGTCGGTCGTTTGGCTTCTATATCGGCGGCGATAACTTTGGGCGCAGGATTGTCGCGATTATAATAAAACACGCCGGCAGCCGTTACGATAATAAACGCCGCCACGACGCATGTCACCAGCGAGCCGAAAAACGTGTCGAACTTTCCAAACTTCAGATCGCGAACGTCCATGCCCTTATCGACCACGGCGCTTTGCTGGAAGAAAATCTGCCAGGGCGTAATCGTCGTGCCGATGTTGGCCATGATGAGCGTGATCATCGCCGCGCCCGGCAAAATGCCAAGCAGCGTGGGATTGTAAAAACCGCGTCCCACGGCCGTCCAGCCTTCTTGCACGTTGCCGGTTTGCATGGCCCAAATGGCGGCGGGAATGTAAACCAAATTGAATAGGCAAAAGACGAACGTGATTTTCTCGAACGTCCAATACTTGCCCGACATCACGATGCCGAACATCAGCGCCGTAACGCCGAGAAACGTGATCCATTCCGGAATGTTAAAAATCCGCATGGCCTGGGTCATGCCGATGTATTCCGTGACCAGCGTCAGCCAGTTAATCAGGGCGAGATCGAAGATGGAAAACCACCCCCAGAACGGGCCAAAGGCGTCGAAAATGGCCTCGGCGTGGCCGCGTTTGGTGACCGTGCCCAGCCGAACAGTCATTTCCTGCACGTAATACGCCATGGGCACGAGGATAATGAAGGCCCAAAGCAGATTAAAGCCGGTTTTGGCGCCGGTTGTGGCATAGGTTGAGATGCCGCCGGCGTCGTTGTCGGCCACCATCGTGATGATGCCGGGCCCGATGACGGCCAGCAGGATCAACCCGCGGCGTCTCAGCCGATGCATCCAGTGGAATGTTTTGCTGATCCAGTACATAGTCCCGAGTTTTCCGATGCAAGCAAACCGCGGCACGTCCAGCAAGGAAGATAGCTCTTATGAGGGGTATGGCTGTCACGAACACAAACCCCGACGTGAAAACTCCGGGACTTCTGTGAAACGACTCCTTAGTCTCCCGTCCAATCCAGTCAATTCCAATAGGTCGTCAACAAAAAGACGGCGAGTAACTTATTGCGGAGTAAGGAGTTGTGAAAATAAAAACAACTCTGAAAACAGGGCATCTCCCGAGCGAATGTGAAATGTGACGCCGCAGGAGATCAAGGATTGTTTCGCCCGAGAACAAAAACATCCTTGATGATAGTCCGATTCGCGGAAACGTGCAAGGTGACCCCAAATAGCGACGGGGCGACGGTTTTCAGGAAAAACCGTCGCCCCGTTTCGTTTTCGGCAACCGAAAATCCGCTTGACGACCATTGTCACTCCATAGACGCGTCAGCCGTTTGGCTTATCGATGGTGTCTGGCCTGTGGCCGACGCCGTTTTCATCGGCCGGCTTGGGGCATAGGCGCGAGGATGCGGCCGTGAAATTTCCAGCACCGAGGCGGAAACATGCTGTCCGCCGACGAGGCCGCCAATAATGCTTTTCGGCGTGATCAGTTCATTATATCGAACTTCGAGCAAGATGCCGATCATGCAGAGCCCGGCACAGATCGTAAGGGTGCCGGCCCACGAGCGGAGCGCCTTTTGTCTGGCGTTTTCTCGACTTTCATAACGCGAATACAAGTCGATCAGGGCGGCCTTGATTTGGTTCCACGTCGCCCTTTCGGCGGCCAACGGCTGCGCGGCCTCCGTCACCTTGATCGCCCGGGCGGTTGCGTAACAAACCAGGCCGGCGAAAATACATACGGCAAGTCCCATAAAAAATAGCGTGGCGGTGAACATGAAACTTTCCTCTTCGGGAACCCCGATTTTCCGGCGACGTTACGTTGCCCAACTAAGCTAATCCTAGCTTGAATCTCTGACGTATTTCCGTCAATTGCAGGGCAAAAAATGCCGCGTCTCGCTCAGATGGGTGGCCTGCGCGAATTGTGGTGCCGATTGTAACGGAGAAACTGGCGATTCGGCGGGAATATGGCAATTCGGAGACTATGCCATCACTCCGGCGGGCGATAGTCGTCGGGGATTATCACGCGCAGCACAACGTCTTTCTCGCCAGGCCGCCATGTTGGTTCATCGCGCGGATCGGGTCGGACGATCTGTGGCCCGCACAGCCACATCTTGTAAGGCTGATCGCCGAGGTTGCTAAATCGGAAGCGGCCCCTGGCGTCCGTCGTCGATTCCGCCTCGCAAGACATGCTCTCGGGCGTCAGCTTTGCCGGCATTGCGGTGATTTCCACGCCCGCGACGGGCTTGTCCGTGGCGTCATCGATAATCGTGCCTTCCAAAACATGGCCCGATTTCAGACGAACCTCGATCGGCTTGCCGTCGAGAGGCACCGGCACCCGGTACGGCTGAAAATTGCGGCGAGGCTTGAAATACCAGGCATACTCGCCCGCGCCGATGCCGACGTTGTCGATGCGGAATCGCCCTTGGGCGTCGGTAATACCGCCCCATCCGTTGCCCGACTTGCCGTTGATGCCATCCCACGAACAATCCAGTTCCCACGGAACGACCAGCGGCTGCCCCTTGGAATCCAGCACGCGGCCTTCAATGGCCATCGTGCGAGGCAACGCAAGCGTCACTTCGACGGTCGGTTTAACGCCGCTGAGTTCGATCGGCTTGGTGTGACATAACGTATGCCCACAATTGATGGTTACAGCGTAGGTCCGGCCGAGCGGCAAGGGACTAATCAAAAACAGGCCTTGGAGATCGACGCGGGCGTCGTTGGCGTCAAGGGAGCCTCCGTCGGTAAAGGACACTCCGGCCGGAGTTTTGCTGACCCAGTGGTAATTAACTACAATGTTGGCGTCGGTTCCTTTGTAGGGCTTGCCGTCGGCATCGAACAATCGGCCTGCAATGGCGCCGGCCGGCGTCAGCGGCACGACGATTTTCAGTATTTCTTGACCAGGCTCAACTTTCTGCTGCCCCGGCCTGAACCAGTAGCCGACCAATCCGCGCGGCCAGTAAATCAAAGTGCGCGAAACGTCGGCATTGAACAACACGACGCCTTCTTGGATCGGCAGATTCTTGTCGGACCACCCATTGGCCGATTGGATGCCAACGCGAATCGTGCCTTGCGGCGTTGAACCGTCGGGCGTGGTCAGTTGCAAAACCACCGGCCGCTGCTGTGGCGGCGACATCGGCCGCGTGAGGTCGATCGTCACCTGACGATCGGGCGTCGCCGCATCCACGGTCGTCTCCAACGTGTGGTTTTTGCCCGCCGAAATATACAGTTTGCCGGGCAGCAAGTTTCGGAAGGTGAATCGTTGTTCGCCGTTGACCGTTTCGACGCAGGCATTGTCGCAGCAAGATGTGCCGTGGGATGTATGGTTGTCCTTCAGTGAAATCTCTTGTGAACAATGCACGGAAGGTTTTCCGTCGGTCTTCTCCAATTTATCCAACGGGCCGCGAACGACGCCGGAAATCGTCAACTTCGGGCCGAATCGAACCGAAAGCCGCTCGGGTCTCGTGGCGTCAACGCGGATCGGCTGCCGTCCGTATTCCTCCGACTCGGCCACCAAAAGGTACGTAGCCTCGTCCTCCAATACATCGAGCGAGAATTGCCCTCGCGCGTCAGTGACGGCCAGCACCGGGCCGCTTTCGGCCGAACAATCGCCCGATGTGGGCGACACCTTTATATATTGACGGATTTTGGCCCCGGCGACCGGCCGCCCCTCGGGTGAAAGCAGTTCGCCCGCCAGCGGCTTGGCATGCGAAAATGTCAACGTCGTTGGCGAATCGGCCTGAAGCGTGACATCCCGCTGCGCACACGTTTGGAAGCCGGGCTTGGAAAAGTTGAAACCATACGAATACGACGCGCCGGGCGGAACCAGCAGCGTAAAATTGCCGGCATCGTCCGTGCGACGCTGGGCATTGCCGAAATAGCTTCCCTCAATGATCGTACTATATCCAATCGTCGCACCAGCGACCGGCTTCCCATTTTCGTCGGCAACGTGAATGGTTCGTGGCGTACCTTTTTCAAACACCATTTTGATGTCCGAAAAAATTTTCCCCGGCTCGCCGACAAACGGACCGACAATGGCCGGCGCGTAACCCTCGATTTCCGCATAGAGCCTCGTCGTGCCAGCCCACACAGCGACCGTAAACGACGGCGGGGTTATATCGACTCCCTTAACCACCACACCGGGCGTAACGGCTATGATAGTTAATCGCTTTGGCAGCGGCTTATCGTCATACGTGCGAATCGTTCCCTTAAAAACGACCGTATCCTTACGGTCCACGGACTGCGATTCCTTTTTCGGCTGGGCATATTGCCGTTCGACTTGCTCGATCCGCTCGACACGCTCTTGCGGCGTGAGGATTTTCTCGGCGAGTTCGACCGCCACGGACGTGCCTCGCCAAAGAACGCTTAACACGGCGAACGTCAACAACAGAAAACCGCAAAAGCCCAGCGGCGAAATCGGCAACGGCGGTCGATAGCCGGGCACGCATATTCGGCGAATGCGATCCAATAGCAACTGCGGCCGACCGTTCGACCACGCCATCGCAGGCGACGGCGAATACGAAAAATCACGAACGCGTTCCGCCCACATCGCCAGCGATTCGGCCAGCACCCGCGATTCGCCCAACACGCTGGCCGCGAGGGCGTCGCAACACGCCTCACGCTCAGCCCGTATCCGACGATTGATCCACCATACCGCCGGATTGAAAAACAACAGCGACTCGATTACCATCTGCACCAAATTGAACAGATAATCGTGCCGCCGAATGTGCGCAAGTTCGTGGGCCAGAATCGCCCGCAATGTTTCCGGCGGAAGCCCGGTCGCCATGCTGACGGGCAAAACCAGCACCGGCCGCACCACGCCAAGCACCGCCGGGCCAAACGAGCGAGTCGTTTCCACGATCCGAATCAGCCGCTTCAGCCGCAAGACTTTTTGCAGTTGTTCGACAGTCGCCCGAACGGCGGAATCGGTCAATTCCGGGCCGAACGCAATGCGTCGCAGGCCCCAAACTGTCCCGATCATGCGCAAAACCATGACGGCCACGCCCAATAGCCACGCGGCGGCGGCGACGGCGAACCACGGCGACCGCGTGCCCGCGGATTCCGCGTCGGCGTTTGCATCGGTCGGCGATGGTGACGAAAAAACAGCGGCCGGCGCGTGTTGTTCTTGAGATTTCAACATGCCGACGCGGTTGGAAATCGTCGGCTTTGTGGAATCGGGCACGGTCGGCCGGTCGAGAATTGACCACGTGACAAGGCATGCGAAAAGAACGCCAAGCAGCGACAACAATCCGGCGGCGTAGCGAACTCTCGGCCGATGGACGGAAACACACTTCAAAACGACGCCGAGCAATGCGGCCGCCAGAAGACCTTGCCAAAGTGTGTGCAGCAACGCCGCGATCAGGTGTCGCCACGCCGGCGAGGAGAGAATGTCGAGCATCGCATTCATGATTTTACCTTTTTGCTGGGAATCCTGCTAGGAATCTTGCGACTTCCGCGACGCGTTTTTGACCAACTCCCGAATCTGCGACAACTCCGCCTCGTCGAGTTGCTCGCCGTCGAGCAGGCATTGAACGACATCGACTGATCGGCCGCTGAAAACATTGTGCAACAAATCGCGCATCATCGGCCGAAGCACCTGCCGCCGCGTGACGGTCGGATGATACAGATGGGCTTGCCCTTGCAACGTGTGTCGCACGAAACCCTTCTTTTCCATGATTTGCACCAACGTAAGCACGGTGGTATACGCCCGCGTTTTTCCGTCGGGCAGCGATTCCCGAATCGTCCGAACCGTCAGCGGGCCACGATCCCAAAGCACCGACAAGATTTGAAGTTCCAATTCCGAGGGGCGTTGTTTAGCCATGCGGCGTTCCTTGACGCGGAGAGGTACGATTTGGAATATGATACTAAGGAGCTAGTATCTACTAGGACACTAGTAATGTCAAGAGGAGTTGCCGTGGAATTTGGAAAAATCGGGAAAAAAACCAATAACGCTGCTTTGCGTGCGCCACAAGCGGCTATTTTCTAATCCCTAATCCCCAATCCCCCCGCCCTGCCCTGCCCTGCCCCGCCGTACTGGACCTTCACCAAAAAAAGCCCTTGCGGCGGAGCGGTCGGACCGGCCGCGCGTCGATCGACGGCCGCAAGAACTTCGCTGGGCCAGGTCTCCGGTTGAACGCCGCGGCCGACTTCGACCAGCGTGCCGACGATCGAACGGACCATGTTGTAGAGGAAGCCGTCGGCTTCGATTTCGATGGCGAGCGAATTCTCGTCCCCTGCCCTGCCCCGTTCAACCGTCAGCTCGAAAATGGTCCGAATGCTCGTCGCCCGCTCGGCACCGCTGCTTTCAAAACTGCGGAAATCGTGGGTTCCCAA
>CAZWNM010000095.1:0-6882 GCA_964635765.1 uncultured Planctomycetaceae bacterium
TTCAATGTCGAACTCTTCGATGTGGAGCGACGTGTAAGTGTCGTTCTCCACGAGCTCTTCGCTGATGATGATGGCGTCCTCGAAATTGAAGCCGTCCCACGCCATGAAGGCGCACATCACGTTTCGGCCCAAGGCCAACTCGCCGTTGCGCGTCGCGGCGCCATCGGCGATCACCTGGCCCTTCTCGATTTTGTCGCCGACGTTGACGATCGGCTTTTGGTTCTGGCAGGTTCGCTCGTTGAGGCCGACGAACTTACGGAGCTTGTAGACGTCGGCGCCGATTTCAATGTGTTCGGCATCAACGCGCGTGACCGCGCCCTTGCGCCGGGCGCGCACCAACATGCTCGAATTGAGCGCGGTTTCCAGTTCCATGCCGGTGGCCACCAGCGGCGGCTCGGAAATCAACAGCGGCACGGCTTGACGCTGCATGTTCGATCCCATGAGCGCGCGGTTCGCGTCGTCGTGTTCCAGGAATGGGATCAACCCGGCCGAAACGCCGACCATTTGCGAAGGCGCCACGTCGATGTACTGCACCTGCTTGACCGGCACCATCGTGAAGTCGCCGAGATAGCGGGCGATGATCGTTTCGCCCGTCACCCGTCCGTTCACGATCGGCGCGTCGGCCGGCGCCACGATGGCCATCTGCTCCTGATCCGCCCGCAACCACTCGATCTCGTCGGTCAACTGGCCGTCCTTCAATTTCTGGTACGGAGTGACCAGGAACCCGTATTCGTCGACGCCGGCGTAAATCGCCAAGCTGGAAATAAGGCCGATGTTCGTGCCTTCAGGCGTTTCGATCGGGCAAATCCGTCCGTAGTGCGAGTTGTGAACGTCGCGCACCTCGAAGCCGGCCCGCTTGCGATTCAAACCGCCGGGGCCTAATGCCGAAAGACGCCGCTCGTGCGTCAACATCGACAGCGGGTTGGTCTGATCGACCACTTGCGAAAGCTCGCCGCGGCCGAAGAAATACTCGATCGCCGCCGAAATGCTTTTCGGATTGACCAACGTGCGCGGCGTCATGTCTTCCAAGTCCTTGAGGCTCATGCGCTCTTGGACCGTGCGGCGCAGTTTCAGGAAACCCTTCCGCAGTTCGTCGGAAGCCAACTCGTCGATCGTCCGCAGCCGACGATTGCCCAAGTGGTCGATATCGTCGATTTCGGCGACCGCTTCGCCGTTTCGCAGCTGCATCAAATACTTGATGGCCGCGATGAGGTCGGCGGCGCGAAGCGTCATCTCGCCTTCGTCGATATTCAGCCCGAGCTTGCGGTTGATGCGGAACCGGCCGACCCGCCCAAGCCGATAGCGGTTCGTGTCGTAAAATTTTTCGTGGAACAGGGCCCTGGCCTTTTCCAACTGCGGCGGATTGCCCGGCCGCAAACGCTGGTAAATCCGCAGCAACGCCTCTTCGTGGCTGGCCGTGTTGTCGTCGTTCAAGGCGTTCAGCAGCAGCGGATTCTTCTGCTCGTCCATCACCTCGATTTGCTTCAAGCCCGAGGTGCAAATCGTTTCGGCCATGTTTTTCGTGATCTTCTGGGCGCATTCGACCAGAATTTCACCGGCGCGAGGGCTGTCGGACGGATAGACGATGTCGCCGACGGCCAGCTTGCCTTCGATCTTCACCGCATTGCGGCTGTCGCTGACCTTGACGACTTCCGTCGGAAAAAATTCACGCAACAAATGGATGTTGTCGCTGAACTTCGGGTCCATCGCCCGAAGCAGCGTCATGATCGAAAACTTGCCGCTCTGGTCGATGCGGACCGTGAGGCTGTCCTTCCGATTGACGTTCAACTCGATCCAACTGCCGCGTTCGGGAATAATGCGGCAGCTTTGCAAGCGGCGCTCGCCGCCGGTGGCCTCGACGTCGCTGACGAAATCGACGCCGGGACTGCGATGGAGTTGGCTCACCACCACGCGCTCGGCGCCATTGATGATGAACTCGCCGCCGCCGAGCATGATCGGAACGTCGCCGAGATAGACTTCCTCCTCGACCGGCTGCTCCTTCGTCAGGCGCAGCCAAACCTTGAACGGCCGACCGTACGTCAGCCGCAGTTGACGGCATTCGTCCGGCTCGTAGCGCGGTTTTCCCAACTCGTAGCGGATGTATTCCAACCGCAACGTTTTATCGTAGCTTTCAACGGGGAAGATTTCGCGCAGCACGCCCTCGAGTCCCTGGTCTTTTCGCTTTTGCCAGGGAATCTCGTGCTGCAGGAACGCTTCGTAGCTACGAGTCTGAATCGACGTCAGATCGGGAATAACATACGGGGGTCGGAGGCTGCCAAATCGACGTTTTTCTTTGGGTTGAAGCCGTCGTTGAGCCGTGGTGGCCATAGGGGATCACCCTCCTGAAGGAAGTGCTACTCGAAAAACAATGCCAAAAAGTTCTGTTCAAGTCAAGATGTTCCAAAGACGCGCAAACCAATCGGGGCAACCGAGGCCGCCCCACGGCGGTTCTCGCCCGGCCTTTCGACCCGGCAGACAACAGACGCTGGTCCAATAGAACGCTACTCGACCATCCAAAACACTACTTAATCGAAACTTTCGTGCCTTCGCTGGCGGCGTCAAGTTCCTTCTTAAACTTTTCGGCGTCTTCCTTCGAGATGCCTTCCTTCAGCTTGGCTGGAACGCCCTCGACCAAGTCCTTCGCTTCCTTCAGACCAAGGCCGGTCGCAGCGCGAACCACCTTGATGATGCCGATCTTGTTGGCGCCAAAGCTCTCGAGGATGACGTCGAACTCGGTCTTCTCCGCAGCCGCGGCTGCCGCGCCCGCGCCGTCGCCGGCCGGACCTGCCATCATCACCGCGCCGCCGGCGGCCGGCTTGATGCCGTGCACTTCTTCGAGGTAATCGCTAAGCTCTTTGGCTTCCTTCAAGGTCAGACTGACGATCTTTTCGCCGAGTTCCTTCGTAACCGTGGAGAACTCGCGGGTTGCTTCTGCCGTTGACATGACGGTATCGATCCTTTCTCACGTAATGGAAATGGGTATTCTTGCGCTAAGGGGTCACTTCTTTTTGAAACACGCCGTTCTCGGTGGAAGGGCCAGAATCAAGGAAACTCGGAACAACACGAATGCCGCTTCTTTCAGGATGCGATCCTTTCCACGCTTGCCGCATCCGACATTCGCCCGCCTTCTTTTCCTCCGCTAGCTCCGTAAACCCGTGCTTCTTGGTATTCTTGTTGTTTTGTTGCAATCACGCGGCCGGCGTTTCCGCAGCCGCAGCCGGCGCCGGGGTCGGTGTTGGCGCCGGGGCGGGCGTTTCCGATGCCGGGGGCGACTCTTCGCCTTCCGACTTCTGCTTGATCTGGCTGGCCAACGCGCCGCCGATCGAATTCAACTGGCTCGCCAAATTGGCCGCCGGGCTGAGGATTTGACCGACCAAGATGCTCAACTGCTCGGTGCGGCTCGGCCACTTGCTGACCGCCTCGACCTGCGCCGCGGTCAGCCGTTCGCCGTCCATGACGCCGCCCTTCGTCTCGAACGGGGCATTCTTGTCGTTCTTGGCGATCTTCGTGATTTCCTTCGCCAGGCTGACGATATCTTCGCTTCCCCAGCAAATCGCCGACGTGCCGGCAATGCCATCGAACAGCGAGGCAAGCGGCGTGCCCTCGGCCGCCCGCGACGCCGTGCTGTTTTTCACCACGATCACGTGGATGTTCTTGCCTCGCAACTCCGCACGCAGCTTCGAGTTCACATTCGCGCTTAAGCCGATCAAATTGATCAACAGCGCGTCGTGGACGTTTTGCAGCCGCGAGCGAAGGTCGTCCGTAATCAAATTTTTAACGTATTTGCTCATGACGGTCGTTGTGTTGTTGCTTCGTCGTATCGTTAATTGTCAACAGGCTGTCAGCTTGCTTGAATCCGCACGCCGGGGCTCATCGTCGCACTGACGACGACATTTTTAATGTACTGGCCGCGAATCGCCGCCGGCTTCAGGCTGACCACGTAATTGATGAACGCATTGATGTTTTCGGTGAGATTCGCGGCGTCGAAGCTCGACTTGCCGACCACGGCGTGAACGTTTCCGCCCGTGTCCATCGTGCGGAACTCGACCTTGCCGGCCTTGTATTCCTTGACGGCCTTGGTCACGTCGGGCGTCACCGTGCCGGCGCGCGGCGACGGCATGAGGCCGCGTGGGCCGAGCACTTTGCCCAACGGACCGACGACGCCCATCATGTCCGGCGTGGCGATGCAAACGTCGAACTCCGTCCAGCCGCCCTTGATCTTCTCGGCCAATTCCGGTCCGCCCACTTCGTCGGCGCCGGCCGCCTTGGCTTCGTCGACCTTGTCGCCCTTGGCGATGACCACCACGCGTTGCGACTTGCCGATTCCGTGCGGCAACACGATCGAGCCGCGGACAAGCTGGTCGGCCTGCTTCGGATCGACGCCCAAGTGCATCGCAATCACAACCGATTGGTCGAATTTCGTGGTGTTAAATGTTTTCAAAATGGCCACGGCCTCGCTGACCGGCAGCGGTTTCGGGTCGGTCGGGGCCTTCTTCAACATGGCCGTCATGCGTTTTGCGATCTTTGGCATTTCAGTAACTAGTGGTCAGTGGTCAGTGGTCAGTGGGCGGAGGGGCCGCAATCGGTTTTCCAATCCCCAATCCCTAATCCCCAATCCCTAATCTTTCAGTATTTCAATTCCCATGCTTCGCGCGGTGCCGGCGATCAAGTTTCGAGCGGCTTCCGGACTGGCCGAGTTGATGTCGGCTTGCTTTAATTTCACGATTTCGTCGATCTGGGCGGTCGTCACTTTGCCGACCTTTTCCTTGTTCGGCGTGCCGGACCCCTTCGCGACGGCGGCGGCTTTTTTCAACAACGCCGCGGCCGGCGGACTCTTCGTGACAAACTCGAAACTCCGGTCGTTGTAGACCTTGACCACCACCGGGATCGGCATTCCGCCGGCCTCGCGGGTGCGTTCGTTGAACTGCTGCACGAACTGGCCGAGGTTGATGCCGTATCGGCCCAAGGAGGTGCCGACCGGCGGGGCCGGAGTGGCTTGGCCGCCGGGAACTTGGAACTTCGCTTCGCCTACGAGTTGCTTTGCCATTTTTAATTAGTGGTCAGTGGCTAGTGGTTCGTGGCTAGTGACTTTCTAGCCCCTCGCCCCTAATCCCTCTTAAAGTGATTCGATTTGCCAGTATTCCAACTCGACCGGCGTGGAGCGGCCGAAGATGTTAATCATCACCGTCACGCAGCCGTTGGTTTCGTCAATACTCTCGACATCGCCCTCGAAGTTCTCGAAGGTGCCTTCCTTGATTTTCACGCGATCGCCGTTGCGGAAGGCGATTTTCAACTTCGGCGTCTTCTCGCTCTTTTCTTCCTGCTTCGCCACGATCCGCTCGACCTCGTGGGGCAACATCACGCTCGGCCGGCCGGCCGCACCGGTAAAGTCGCCGATGCCGGGCGTCTCGCGGACCAGGAACCATGTGTCGTCGTTGATTTCCATGTGAACGACGAGATAGCCCGGATACAACTTTCGCTTGATGACTTTTTTCTTGCCGCCCTTAACTTCCGTGACTTTTTCGGTGGGCACGATCACTTGGTCGAAGTAAAAGCCCAGGTTGGCGATGCCGACGCGGCGCAACAGGCCCTCGCGGATCGACTCCTCGCGGTTGCTTTGCACTTTGAGGATGTACCATTCCATCTTGTCGGATTTCGCGTCTTTGCCAGGCTCGGTAACTTCAGCGGCGGCCGGCACGACAGTGTCAGTTGGCACGGGCGCGGCGTCAGTTGGCACGGGCGCGGCGTCAGTTGGCACGGGCGCGACATCGCTGGCCGGCGCTTCCGTCGCCGACGGCTGCGACGCCGGCGTTTCCGTCGCCGGAGACGATTCCGCCGCCTGTTGTTCGTTCGCTAAGTTCAGGTCGTCTATCACGCCAAAGTTCCTAGCTAGGTAATGCCAAGGACGTGGAAAATCAACGCCCAGATCGTGTCAAACCCCAACAAAACAAACGCCAAAGCGAAAATCAAGATCAACACAATCATCGAGGCGCGGGACAATTCGTGCCACGTCGGCCACGAAACCTTGTTCATCTCCGCTTCGACCGCGACCAAAAAGTCCGCGAATGCGGGAACATTGACCACGCGGAACGACACCCACAACGTCAGCAAAAACAACAGGCTTGGAACCACAAATTGGAGTCCCAAGTTCAACTCATCGCATCCCCGAGCGACTCCGTCCGTCAAACCGGCCACCTGCAACGCAGGTTCCGACACCTCGACCTTCAGAAACTGCGACTCGCCATTCGCTCTCGTGGCGATCGTCAACGAACGATCTTTCTGATCCTCCGAGGAAACCGAAGCCACGACGCCCGTCTTCGCGCTTTGGGCGTTAATGGCCTCGGCCACCTTGATGAACTCATCGCCGGAGTGCAGGGCAATCGTAACCTTTTCTTCGGCGGCCGCCTCGGTATCTTTTTTGCCTTTGTCTTTCTTCTCGGCGTTGACTTCGTTTTTACCAGTGGCCGGGGCGGTGATAACCAGTTGGGCATCGGCGCCGACATCGCCGCTTTTCGACGTGCAGCTCACCATCGCCGGCTTGGCCACGATGCTGGGATCGTACGCCTGGAGGACGGTGTTCAGCCTCCATAGGCCAAGCGCGACCGCCACGACCAGCGCAGCGAACGTCGCTTGCCTGGCAATGCGGCCCTGAGTTCGCTTGTAAACGCCGACTCGCAGCAGTTCCTGAAAAAACGCGCCCACCGTAAGGTATCCTCCTCGGGCTTATTGCACAGACCAGATTCGCCCGATGTCTTCTAATAAAAAGCAAAAAACAATGCGAAACCGCTCCAACCTGATGCACGAATCAATGGCAGGGGCGGGGGGGATCGAACTCCCAACCGCTGGTTTTGGAGACCAGTGCTCTACCAATTGAGCTACACC
>CAZWNM010000096.1:0-6843 GCA_964635765.1 uncultured Planctomycetaceae bacterium
GGAAACGCCCGGTCGAAGAGCAAACCTTTTTGATGCGACTGCTCCAGCGCTATCTGATCGAGGAGCAGCCGTGCATCATGCGGAACAACATCCAAATGCGCTGGATTGGCCGGCGCGAGGAATTGCCCGACGAGTCGGTGCGAGGGCTGGATGAAATCGTTCGCCTGAGCGCGGCGAACGCCGGAATGCGGCTCTGCTTGGCAATCAATTACGGCAGCCGGGCGGAGTTGACCGACGCCGTGCGCCGCATCGCCGACGAAGCGCGCCGCGGCACGCTCGATCCGGCCGACATCACGGAATCCACAATTTCCGAGCGGCTTTACACCGCCGGCATGTCCGATCCCGACCTGCTGATTCGCACGGCGGGCGAAATGCGCGTGAGCAATTTTCTGCTGTGGCAAATCAGCTACGCCGAAATTTGGGTGACGGAAACCTACTGGCCCGACTTTGACGAGTCGCTGCTTCATGCCGCCATGCGAAGTTACGCCGGCCGCCAGCGGCGGTTCGGAGGATTGACGACATAATCCATTTCTGACAAAGGTTCACGCCGCTGAAAGCTCATCTCGTTGGAATTGCCGGCAACGGAATGCGGGCGCTGGCCGACGTGCTCGTGGGACGCGGCTGGCAGCTCGCCGGGTCCGATTGGAACGTCGCGCCGCTGCTGCCGCTTGCCGCCGCCGGCGTGCGGTTGTTTCAAGGCCATGCGGCCGAAAATGTTTCGCCCGACGTTGCATTGGTCGTGTCGAGCGACGCCATACCGGCCGACAATCCGGAACTTGTGCGCGCCGGCGAACTCGGCATTCCTCGGCTGAGTTACTTCGAGATGCTCGGCCGCATGAGCGAAAGCTGCCGCACGATTGCCATTGCCGGCACGCATGGAAAATCGACCGTGACGGCCATGCTCGTCCATCTGTTGGTTGCCGCCGGACTCGATCCGACGGTCCTCTGCGGCGCTACGCCGCTCGGCGCAACTTCGGGCGGACGAAACGGCCGCGATGATTTCATGGTGGTCGAGGCGTGCGAATATCGGGCCAATTTTTTGCGTCTTCGGCCGCATCAAGCCGCCATTTTGAACATCGAGCCGGATCATTTCGATTGCTACGACACGCTCGACCAACTCGAAAACGCCTTTCGACGTTTCGCCGCCCTCGTGCCCGACGACGGTTTGCTTTTGGTTCGTCACAATTGCGAAACGACGCGCCGCGCGGTTACCGGCGTGACGTGCCGCACGGCAACCTTCGGCTTTTCGCCCGCGGCCGAGTGGTCGGCCCAACATCTGGAACATCAGCTTGGGCGATTTCGATTCGAGCTGCATCACAACGGCCGCCGGCTGTGCGACGTGCGGCTGCAAACGCCCGGCCGCCACAATGTCTTGAATGCCGTCGCCGCCGCCGCGCTGGCCTATGAAAACGGCGTTTCGGCCGAGTGGATTTCGTCGGGCTTGGCCGACTTTCCAGGGCTGCATCGCCGGCTGGAACAGCTCGACGCCTGGCATGGCGCCGCGGTAATCGACGACTACGCCCATCATCCGACGGAAGTCACCGCATCGCTGGCGGCGGTTCGGCTGATGCACCCCCACGCTCGGGTGTTGTGCGTTTTTCAGCCGCATCAGGCCGGCCGAACCGCCCGGCTGCTCGACGAGCTGGCCGCGAGCCTGCAAAATGCCGACAAAGTGCTGGTGGCCGACATCTTTCGCGCCCGGGAAGGCCCGTGGCGACCCGGCGAGGTGACCGCCGCCGATCTGGCCCGGCGTGCGGTCGAGCTTGGCGTCGAGGTTTTGCCCGGCCGCACGGCGGAAGAAATCGTCAAAATCCTGGAGACCCAATTGGCCTCGGGCGACGTATTCGTTACGCTAGGGGCTGGCGATGTGGAGAAATACCGATCGACTTAGTCGCGTGTTCGTCGAGATTGACGGAGGGATTGGCGAGGAATAGAATACGATGGAATTGTGAGAATGAATTTTGTCGGCCGAAGTGAAAAGATAGGCACAGCCTAAAAGGAAATCAATCATGCGGCTTGATCGCATCACTATCGATCCGAATGTTTGCACCGGCAAGCCGTGCATTCGCGGGCTGCGATTTCCCGTGTCGCGTTTGCTTGGGCTTTTGGCCGCGGGCGAAACCAAAGAAAGCATCCTTCAAGCATATCCCTACCTTGAGGCCGAAGACATCAGCCAAGCCTTGGGCTATGCCGCGGTTCTGGCCGAAGAGGAAACCGTGGAGCTTGCCACGTGAGATTTCTTGTCGATATGCCGCTGTCGCCCGCGATTGCCGGTTGGCTCAGACAGCAGAACCATGACGCCGTGCATGCAACGGAGTCGGGCTTGGCCTTTGCCTCGGACGATGTCATTTTGGAGCGCGCCCGGCGCGAACATCGCGTGGTCGTGACGGCGGACCTCGATTATCCCCGCCTTTTGGCGCACTCGAAAGCCGAAGCTCCGGGCCTGGTTCTGTTCCGGGGCGGAAACTACAGCGAGCGAGAATCCTTCGAACGATTGAAACGAACCTTCGAAATGATTGCTCCCGAGGAATTGCCGCATCTGATTGTTGTTATCGAAAAAAAAAGAATTCGCCGGACGCGGCTTCCCCTGAAATCTGATTTGTGATGTTGGTTTCACGCCGCGATCGCGTCTTGAGTACAAACTCACCCCGAAAAAAGAAAAAATTCGCCATGAGCCTGACGACTGGATTTGAAAAAATCGTGCGGCCGAGCGAGCCGCTTGCCATGCACACGTGGCTCCAATTGGGCGGGCCGGCCGAATACTTCGCCGAACCGAACACCGTCGACGAATTGGCGGCCTTGGTGCGTCGATGCCGCGAGGAAGGCGTCGAGGTGCGGCTGCTGGGCCAAGGCTCGAACATCTTGGTGCGCGACGAGGGCGTGCCAGGCCTCGTGCTTCATCTTTCCGCGCCGGCGTTTTGCGGCATCGAGATCAACGGCCGCCGTGTGGCCGTCGGCGCCGGGGCCTTGCTCGGCCGCGTCGTTACGACGACCGTTCACGGCGGACTGGCGGGCCTCGAAACCTTGACCGGCATTCCCGGCACCGTCGGCGGCGCCCTGCACGGCAACGCCGGCGCCCAGGGCGGCGACATCGGCCAATGGACCTTCAACGCCACCGTGTTGACCATCGCCGGCGAGATCGTCGAACGCAGCGGCGACGACCTGACGTTCGATTATCGGCAAAGCAGTCTCGATGACCTCGCCATTATCGAAGCCCGATGCGAGCTCGAGGAAGACGACCCGCGCCAGCTTGCCCAGCGCATGCAAAAACACTGGATCATCAAAAAGGCGTCGCAACCGATGGGCCATCAATCGGCCGGCTGCGTGTTCAAAAACCCTCGCGGCGTCGGCGCCGGCAAGCTGATCGACAGCGCCGGCCTGAAAGGCACGCGCATCGGCGGCGCGGTCGTCAGCGATCGCCACGCCAATTTCATCCTGGCCGAGCCGGAATGCACCAGCCAGGACGTTTTGCGGCTGATCGACCTGATTCGCGGCCAAGTCCGCGACCGAATGGGCGTGGAACTCGAACTCGAAATCGAAATCTGGTGACAGTTTGGCCTTCTGAAGAAGTGCAAGACAAGGAAAAATGGGAAAGAGGAAAAAAGGAAAACCAGGTGATTGTTGTGATCTTCCCGTAAAAAACCACTTGCCTTCCCTTCCCATTTCTCCCCTTTTCCTTTTTCCCTTCTTACACGGACCGTTCCTTGTGTCCAAAGTCGAGTTATCCCATTCGGCCAAATCATTGCATTCAAAAAAATGGATCGGCCTGGGAATAGCCGCGAATTCGATTGACTTTTCCGCGATTTCAGGGTCGAATAGAGTGAAGGTGGGCGGGCCGACGATGCCAAGGGCAAGTGGTTTTGCGCTCCATCTTTAGGGGGGAGTGCATCGGATAGGAATAGGAAGAATCCCATGAAGTGGTCCGTGGTCAGTGGTCAGTGGTCAGTTCACAACAAAGCCGCAGGCGGCTTTCATGTCTCCCAGTCTCCCAGTCTCCCAGTCTCCCGGTCTTGCTCCCCTCGCCCCTCGGCCTTCACGCTCATCGAAATCCTCGTGGCCACGGCCATTTCGCTCCTGCTCCTCGGCAGCGTCATTGTCATGTTCGGCAATGTGAGCGAAAAGATCACCGAATCGCGGTCGATCACCGAAATGGCCGAACGACTCCGGCTGGCGCAAATCCGATTGCAGCAAGACCTCGCCGGCATTACCGTGGCGGTGAATCCGCCGCGCAAGCCCGGCGATAACGAAGGCTATTTCGAGTACATCGAAGGGCCTGCCGTGGTGGGCGGCTCCGGTACATCGGGCGTCGCTAAGAACACGGAAAACGGCAACGCGATTGACCCAACGGTTGGCGACTTCGACGACATTTTGATGTTCACCACGCGCAGCACCGCCCGGCCGTTCGTCGGCAGGTTTAACGGCAGCACCATCCAATCCGACGTGGCCGAAGTTGCCTGGTTCGTGCGCGGCCACACGCTCCATCGCCGCGTGTTGCTGGTCGTCCCGGGCGTTTCGTTTCCAAATGGCACAACGCAAACGAATTACTACATCAATTACGACGTTTCCGCTCGATACGACGGCACCAAAATGATAGCCAACACTTTGGGCGATCTTACGTTGCGGGAAAATCGCTACGCCCACAGCGCCGGCACCGGGTCAATACCGTGGAGCTGGTCATACAGCGGTTATACATTTCCCACGTTGCCGACGCTCAATGAGTGCTCCAGCACAGCCACGAGCTATGCCGGCTGGCTGCCGACTAATACGTCGCCGTTAAATCCGGTATCGACGTTCGATCTCTGGACGAACAACATCAGTAATTACGTTGCCGACAACGCCTTGACCGGCGTAGCCGGCACGCGAGTTGCCGACGACATCATTCTCACCAACGTCATCGGCTTCGACGTGAAAGCCTGGGATCCGCATTACACGTCTCCGACGACCGCCGGGCCGGGCGCGTATGTGAATCTTGGCTACGGTACTGGTGGCAATACGACCTACAGCAGTGCCAACGCCAACACACTGGCCCACTTCGGAGCCAGCTTAACTGCCGCAGATACCAACCATGCAAGAGTTTACGACACTTGGTCCACCACCTATTTGGGCACAATCTGGGACAACGGCTTGGACGCCAACAGCACCGGCATCGTGGACAGCTACGCCGGAATAACGAATGCAAATGGCGGCAGTCTTCCGCCGTATCCGGTTCCGTTGCGGGGCATCCAGGTGAAAATCCGCGTGTTCGAGCCGGATAGCAAGCAAATCCGCGAAGTGACCGTCGTGCAGGATTTCTTGCCGTAAAAAAGGGATTAGGGATTGGAGCCGAAGCAAAAGCCACCGGCGATTCCTACCATTTTTTTTCGTAACTATTTGGCCGAATGAAGTAGCTCGACTTCGGACAAAAAATTACAGCCAGTGTAAGAAGGAAAAAAGGGAAAGGGGAAAAATGGAACGGGAAACAAATAGTTTTTTGACTGGAAGATCACAATAATTGCATCGTTTTCCTTTTTCCCCTCTTTTCCATTTTTCCCTCTCTTACACTTACTTCAGATAGCTAAATAGTTTCACTTTTTTTCAGAGAATAAAAAAATGCCGATTTACGAATATGCGTGTTTGGAGTGCGGCCGGGAGTTCGAGGAATTGGTGCGCGGCGATGCGGCGCCGGCGTGCCCGAAGTGCGGCGCGGGCCGATTGGAGCGTCGCATGAGCGCGCCGGCGGGCCACGTCGCCGGCGGCGATTCGGCCTGCCCTGCCCGCGACGCCTGCCCCTCGTCCCACTGCTGCAATGCAGGTTGCATGCACTCGTAAACATCCGAGGTCTTTTCATCATGCTTTCCGACACCCATCCCGACGCCGAACGGGTGCAGATCGAACTGCTGCGAAAGATGACCGGCAAGCAGAAAGTCGCCCAAATGCGTTCGAGTACGGCTATGGCGATCGGACTTGCGCGGCGGGCCATCGCGAGAGCGAATCCGCAACTGAACCAACACGAAGTTGACATGCTGTGGGTCGAGTACACCTATGGCAAAGACCTTGCGGAAAGACTTCGCCGATATCGTAAAAAAGGATAGCCATGCAATTTCTCGACGCGCTGGCGGCAGTGACTCCGGTTGCAGCGGTTTTGCGGCGGCTCGGCGTCCGATATTATATCTGCGGATCGCTTGCCTCGACTTTTTACGGCGTCTCGCGCACCACGGCCGATGTCGATCTAGTCGCCGAATTGTCGCCGGCGCACGTCGCTCCGCTGGTGGAATCACTCCAAGGCAATTACTACGTTGACGAGCGAATGATTCGGGACGCCATTGCTCGAAAATCTTGCTTTAACGTCATTCACTTGCCAACAAGTTTTAAGGTCGATATTTTCGCCGTAAAAAATCGTCCTTACGACAAAAAGGCGATGGAGCGAATTCGGGAAGAAGATATCTTCGACGAAGAGCCGCCATGTCAGCCATTTTTCATTTCTTCCCTGGAAGATGTTATTTTGGCGAAGCTTGAATGGTATCGGCTCGGCGATGAAATTTCCGAACGGCAATGGAGCGACATCGTCGGCGTAATGAGAGTGCATCGCGCCGCCCTCGACCGGCGTTATCTCGAATATTGGGCCGGCGAACTCGGCGTCGCCGATCTGCTCCAAAAAGCATGGACCGAAGCGGAAATCAGTTGCCCGTGAATGCAAACGACGATCTATCGCCCGACGCATATCGCTGTCCCGGCGAAAAGGGCGCGATTTCGAAGGCCGTGCATTTGGGACGTCTGGCCGCATTTTATCCGGCGTGCCGGCAGTGTCCGCGGCGCGATGAAACCGGCACACTCTCGCCGCGTCAGGTGTCGCAATTGGCCGAA
>CAZWNM010000097.1:0-6843 GCA_964635765.1 uncultured Planctomycetaceae bacterium
GCGGTTGTCGTCGCAGGAAGTCGACTTTGCGTATCTCGATCCGCCGTACAATCAGCATCCCTATGGCAGCAATTATCACGTACTAAACAGCGTTGTCTTATGGGATAAACCGGCATTGAGCAAGCAAATTACCCGTGGCACAAAATCGGCAATTCGGCTTGACTGGCGAACGGAGCGTCGCAGCGTGTATAATCACAAGGCAGAAGCCGCCCGGGCGTATCGCCGGCTGTTGGAAACGATTCGTGCCCGATTTATACTGACCAGCTACAGCACCGATGGCGCGATTCCGCTGGAAGAGATGTTGCAGGGCAATGTCGCGTGCGGCCATGTGTCCGCGGTGATGCAAGGCTACAAGCGATATCGCGTCAGCTCGCAGCGGTTTTCCCGAAAGCCGATGAATGTGGAGTTTGTCTTGGTTCTCGACACGCATGGAAAGAGCGACGTTTCGGTCGAACGCCTGGCCGCCGACATTCGCCGGCGCGAGGCCGCGGCGATCGACGCCCACCCGGAATGCAGTTTGGACGAAACAGCCTAACACGACACAGCCTAACGCAAAACACAGATGAACAAAAACCTTTTCGACCGTATCACCGCCGAGATTCGCAAAATTTACGTCGGGCAAGACGAGTTGGTGCTCGGCACGCTCGTGGCGCTGTTTTCCAATGGGCACGTGCTCATCGAAAGCGTGCCGGGCTTGGGCAAAACGCTCTTCGTCCGCGCGCTCGGCCGCGTCCTCGGCTGCCGATTCGGACGCATCCAATTCACCGCCGACCTCATGCCATCCGACATCACCGGCTCGCCGATCTTCGACATGAAGTCGCAAGAGTTTCGGTTTCGGGCCGGCCCGGTTTTCACGCAATTGCTTTTGGCCGACGAGATCAACCGCTCGCCGGCGAAGACGCACGCCGCGTTGTTGGAAGTGATGCAGGAATATCGCGTGACGGTCGAAGGCGTCGCACATAAACTCGACCGGCCGTTTTTGGTCATGGCCACGCAGAACCCGATCGAGTCGGAAGGCACGTACAATCTGCCCGAGGCCCAGCTCGACCGCTTCATGTTCAAGCTGGTCATCAATTATCCGACCGTCGAGGAGGAGGCCAGCGTGTTGGAAATGCACGGCACGCAAGTCGAGTTGGACTCGCGGCTCGGCGAGTTGCAAATCGTCACCAGTCCGCAGGAAATCTGTGAAATCACGCATCGCAACGGGCAAGTCACCGTCGATCCGAAGCTGCTGGGCTACATCAATACGCTCGTGCGCAAGACGCGCGAGTGGCCGCAATTGCATTTGGGCGCGTCGCCGCGAGCCGGCATCGCACTGATGCAAGGCGCCCGGACCCTGGCGGCGTTTCGCGGCCGCGATTACGCCGTGCCCGACGATGTCGTTGAATTGGCCCTGCCCGTGCTGCGCCATCGCGTCATCCTTTCGGCCGAAGCCGAAGTGGAAGGCCATGCGACCGATGAAATTTTGGGCGAGGTGATTCGTTCGGTGGAGGTGCCGCGACTGTGACCGCGCTGGCCGTCGTGCTTCTGAAGCTCTCGGCGATTGCTTTGCCGCTGTTGGCATTGGCCGCGTGGCTGCGGGTGTATCCGCGGCGGCGGCTCATCGCGGCGGCGGTCGTGCCGGCCATGCTCGTCTGGCTCGTGTTGGCCGTCGCGCAAGCTGTGTGGCTCGTCGCGGCGATCGACGGCGTTTTGATCTTAACGGCCGCCGCCGATCTGCTCACCTTGCCTCGCTGGAAATCGCTTTCGATCAAACGCCAATCCGGCTGGGTTGCCTCGTTGTGCAAAAATCATCCGGTTGTGCTTTTCGTGATGAATCATTCGCGGCGAACGATCATCGCGCGCGTGCGCGACGGCGCGCCGCATGAACTCAATGTGAAACCGACCGAATTCACGCTTGTAGCGTCGCCGCAAAGCCGCTCGACGTTTCATTACACATTGCAACCCAGCCGCCGCGGCGCGTTCACGCTCGACCGGGTGTACGTTCAGGTCCAAAGCCGGCTGGGGTTGTGGCGTCGGCTGTTGGAATATCCGGCCGAAACCGTCATCCATGTCTATCCCGACATGCAGCAGCTATCCCAATACGCCCTCCTGGCTCGAACCAATCGCCTGAGCCTGCTTGGCGTTCGCCGCGCGCGAAAGATCGGTCAGGATCACGAATTCGAGCGGCTCCGCGATTACACGATCGACGACAACCACAAGCACATCGAGTGGCGTGCAACCGCGCGGCGGCGAAAACTCACCGTCCGCGATTATCAAGTCACGCAGAGCCAGCGGATCATTTTCCTGCTCGATTGCGGCCGAATGATGACCAACGAGGCGTCGGGCGTGAGTCTGTTGGACCACGCCGTCAACGCCATGCTGATGTTAAGCTACGTGGCGTTGCGCCAAGGCGACAGCGTCGGCATGATCGCGTTTTCCGACGAGATTCACAGCTTTGTCCCGCCGCGCGGCGGCATGACGCAAACCAGTCGCCTCTTGCACGCCTCGTTCAACCGATTCCCGCAAATGACCGAATCGCGCTACGATCTGGCGTTTCGTTATTTGGGTTCGCATTGCCGCAAGCGTTCGTTGGTGGTGCTGGTCACCAACGTGATGGACGAGGTGAACGCCGCTCAAGTCGAGCGGTATTTGACGAACTTGGTCGGCCGTCACTTGCCGCTCGGCGTGTTGTTGCGCGACCGGCGACTATTCGAGGCCGCCGAGAATTGCGAAGCGGCGTCCGGCGCTGGCTTCTGGCGCGCGGCCGCCGCGTCCGACATTCTCGCATGGCGTCGTCAAACGATCGTCGATTTGCGGCGCAAGGGCGTGTTGGCGCTCGATGTCTTTCCCGAAGGCATGACCGCGCCGCTGGTGAATCGCTATTTGGAGATCAAGGCGCGGCACTTGCTGTAAAAATCGCAGACAACATGGTTGGACCAGTCACTCGCGCGCAACGCGGATGATGTCGGGGCGGAAGTGTTTTCCGTTCAGTTTACGCCGTCGGACGCTTCGCCGCATAGAGATACGGATTCATCGTGGGGTCGTTGTACATCTTGAATTGATGATAGACCTTCAGTCGCTTTCGGCCGGCGAAAAGATCGGCCAGCAACTCGCCCAGCGCCATGGTCAGATCGCGGTGCTGCTCGTGAAGCGTGTCGAGCCGTGTCTTCGCCTTGGCGACGTGTTCGTCCGTCGCGTCGGCGCGGCAGGCTTGCTCCTCCATGTGATAAAGACGCAACGCGAGGATGGAAAGCCGGTCGATCACGCTGCCCGGTGTTTCCGTGTTTTGGGAAGCGCCGGCATGGGGACGCACGCCCGCGTCCGATAGCTCGACGAGCAAATAATCGTCCAACCTCTCGATCAGATCATTCCGCCGCTGGTTCAGGCGGTCGATGGCTCGTTTCACGGCGGCGATGTCGGCGTCGGTCACTTCGGGGCTTCGGGCGATGTCTTCCTGATGCCAAAGGCGGAAGTTTTGTTGATGTTGCAGGCAAACCAGATGCAAGAAACCATCGTAGCGATTATCGACTTCCCGCTCGTGCCATTCGGCCGCGGCGGTTTCGTGCAGGTCGAGGATTGCGTGAACGTCGATCATTGGCCCGCCTCCTTGCGGCAACATTTTGTTGAGCCGCTAGCATAACCGATACCACAAAGTCGCGGCAAGAGGGAATTACTGGTCGGGCGCTGCTCGGTCAGGCGGCGGGTTCATCACCGCGAAGTTGCGAATGACGCCATTGTGCAAGAAGGTATCGATATCCTTCACTTGCGATTTCATATCCTTCAGTTGCGTCGTGATTTCCTTCAACTCGGCCACCACGGCGGCGGTGCCACGGCCGTTGTCGTCGCCGGCCGGCGGATCGGCCTTGCTTTGCTGAAAGGAACTGGAAGCCACGCCCAAGAGGATGCCCAGCGCGATCAACATAGCGCCACGCAAGTTACGATTCATGTTCGAAAACCTCCAAGATAGGGAACAGGGGATAGGCAATAGGGAACAGGCAATAGGGATTAGAAAGCTCACGATCGCCGCCAAGCGCTATTGCCTATTCCCTATCAACCTATTCCCTATTGCCTAATTCATTTTAGCTTTTCCGTTTTTGCCCGGTCGGCCAATTCTTGGTAGCGGTCGGCGGCGTCGCGCGCGCCGAGGTTTCGGTGCATGGCGGCGAGATTGCTATAGTGCAAGGCCAAGGCGGACCGTTCCATTTCGCCCTGTTTGACGGCCTGTTCCATCCATCTCACGCCTTTTTGGGTGAGAGCCACGGCTTTTTCGCGTTGGCCGATGTTCCAATAGGCGCCGCCCATCCGGGCGAACGCGTAGCCGTGTCGGCTCAACTCGCCGGCGACGTCTTCCGCCGTAGCGCGATCGAGCAACGGAACGGCCTTGTCGTACCATTGCGCCGCGGTTTTATAATCTTTGGTTTGCGACGCATGGATGTCGCCGATGCGGAAATACAACCGGCCGAGCAAGAGGGACGTTGCGGCATCGGGTTTGGCTGCGAGCGATTCGGCCAGATACTTCGCCGCGATTTCGCCGCACTTGAGCGCCTGCTCGTTTTCCGAACGCATTTGATAAACCTGCACAGCATCATACAACGCCGTGCCGATCTCCGATTGGATGTGCGCCCGCATGACGGGACCACGCGCCTTGGCGAGCAGTTTTTCGCCCAGCTCGCCGACAGCATCGACGGCCGGCGTCGGGCTGATGCCTTCACGCACGCCGACGTAAGCCGTCAGCGCGCGGCTGAAGACGCGGAAAAGCTGTTCCGGGCCGCGGCCTTCGTTGTCCACCAGATCGGTCGCCACCGCCGTCGCGCGGTTCAACCATTGCGGAACCGCGCGGGCCTTGTCTTTGTATTCGCCCCAAGCGACATCGAAGGCGACGCCCACGTGCGCGTCGATCAACACTTCTTTCGCCGCAATGCGAATCGCCGGATGCGGATCAGCCACCAATGGACTGGAAAGTTGAATCGCTTGCGTATGAAACGTCATCGCCTTGCGAAAATCGGGAATCGGTCCGGAGGCCATAAGGTCGCCGACCAGACACGTCGCCTGCGCTTTCAGATGCGGGCGATCATCGCTCGCCGCCGCCGCTTTTTTCGCCTCTGTCATCGCTTCGCGCCATTGGCCCGTCTGAGCAAGCGTCCTGGCCCGCGCGATGCGATACTGCGGATCGTTCGGCTCGATGCGAACGGCCTCGCCTGCCGCCTTCGCCGCTTTGTCGTACTGGCCCACATTCGATAGAACGCGGCTCAACAGCCACAATGCCTTCGCATTGTCAGGTTCCAATTCCAATGCTTGTTTCAGATCGCGGGCGCTTAGGTCTATGCGGTCTTCCATCGTATTTTCGGCCCGAAGCACGAACGGTTCCGCCGAAAGCGGTTCGAGAACGATTTGCGACACTTTCATCGACAGCTTGTTCGGTTTGGCGACAAGCTCGAACGTGACCGCTATGCCGCGCTCGGGATACGACTCGCCGATGATTTCGCCTAATTCATTGACGACCGTCACCGGCCGAACCGTCGTCAAATTCAACTGTTTGGCCACGACCTCGATGGGGAACGACCGATCCAAACGAATGACGATGGAAGAAACCTTTCGGCCGGCGTAGTTCACCTCCACGCGTTGAAACGGTCCGACCGTATAGAGTTGCACCAACGCGCCGTCGGCTTGTGCCGTTTGCTTCGGCGGTCCCCACAACCGGGCGACATCTTCCTGCGTGGAATTGCCCGGTGACACGCCCTTGAAACTCGTAGCTTCGAGCTGCGCGGGCCCGCTTTCTTTCGGATTGGCGGCCGACGGTTGATCCTTGGCAATGCCGGTCGCCGATGTGCCGGTCGTCGATGACTTGGAAACCGTGGACGTGCCGGCGGTCGTGTTTTTCGGAGTTTCGACGTCGCCCGATTTGTAGACGCGAACTCTGCCCAGCGTGGTATTCGAGCCGGGTTCGTCGCCGGCAGCCGTGAAACCAACCGTCACGGCGGCCAATGTCGTTGCAAAAAACGCCAGACTTCTTAGAGATATGCACCGCATCGCGCGTTCCTCCTTGAACTTCGCCGGGGTGGGCCGGGGATTCTCGGCTCCTACACCAACGCGGGAGTTTACTCATTTTGCCCAGTCCGCGTCCAGAGGAAAATACGCGCTTTTCACGCAATGGATGGGAATAGCCAGCAGAAATAGGACCGAAAAGCCGCAAAATACGCGTGACTGGCAAGAATGGGCGATGTGGGCAGTGTGCGAAAAAACGTGGTTTGACGATCTATTATGCGGTTGTCCAAGAATAACTGCCATTTTTGTCATTCTGAGCGCAGCGAAGAATCTCCCTCGGCATCACGAAGATTCTTCGCTGCGCTCAGAATGACAAACGCGGAAACTCAAAAGTTATTCTTGGACACCCGCTATGTCGCCGCTCGCCCCACAACCGCCTCGATGAACGCCGGCGAGGTTCCGCAACAGCCGCCGATGAACGACGCGCCCGACGCGACCAATTGCGGAACGAACGCCGCGAACTCCGAGGGCGTTTGCCGGTACCTGAGAACGCCGTCGACCATCTCCGGCAAGCCTGCGTTTGCCTTGATCCAAATCGGACGGTCGGCGGCGGCCCGCAAACGCCGGCAGATTTCGACCATGCCGGCGATGCCTTGCCCGCAATTGCTGCCGAGTACGTCGGCCCCGGCGGCCGAAAGCCGCTCGGCGGCATGCTCGGGCGTGACGCCCATCATCGTGCGGTCTTTCTTCGCGCCGGAGCCGAACGTCATGCACGCCACGACTGGCAAGCCGGTTTCATGCGCGGCGGCCGTGGCCAACGCGGCTTCCTCAACGTCCGACATGGTTTCGATCACGATGCCGTCGGCGCCGGCCGCG
>CAZWNM010000098.1:0-6836 GCA_964635765.1 uncultured Planctomycetaceae bacterium
GCTTGCGCCGCACCTGATTTCGAGTCAGGCTGCTAACCATTCGCGTACCCTCCGGGGGAAACGCATCCAAAAATCGCCACGACCCAAAGTCGCCAGGCTTCGGAAAAATATACCTGATTCCAGCTTCAAGGTCAAGGTTTGCCGAAACAGTCGCAATAAGGGGAATGCGGCGTCCTTGTCACGCCGTTTTCTGATCGGTATCATCAGAAGTGTTGTTGTGTGTTTTAACATTTTTTCCCGCCCATTGCCGGGGGTGGCGCCTTTTTTTGCGTTTTCCAACGAATTCCAGCCGGTGACGCTTCCTTGCAAAACCACGAGCGGTGCGAAACCACAAGCAGTTTTCGATCGACTTGGTGTCATTGCGCCGCGTGGATGCGGCGGCTAAACACTTAACCTCTGACCTCTAAAACCCTGCCATGCCTCCCATTCATCTCGACGGCGCCGAATTTCTTACGCCTCTGACCAAGGGCCTCGCGGAGCCTTCCGCTCCGCCGGCGCTCGGAATAACAGCCGAACGGTCGGGCAAACACAACCGCGAAGTCACCGATAGCGTGCCCTATTTTCAAGATTGGCGGCAGGCAGCCCATGAGATCAAGGAACACGTCATCGCCAACCTCGATAAACTGCTCGTCGAGTTCGAGCAGAACCTCACCGCCCGGGGCGTCACCGTGCTTTGGGCCAAAGACGCCGCCGAGGCCAACCAGCACGTGCTCGATATCGCCCGTGAACACCATGTCAAAAGCGTGGTCAAGTCGAAGTCGATGGTCAGCGAAGAAATGGAGCTGAACCGCGTGCTGGAAGAGGCGGGCATTCGGGCCGTCGAAACCGACTTGGGCGAGTACATCGTACAGTTGGCCCATCAGCGGCCGGTGCATATCGTCACGCCGGCCATCCACATGTCGGCCGCCGATGTTGGCCGGCTCTTCGAGGAAAAACTCGGCGAGCCGTTTACCGAAGAACACACGAAATTGGCCGACGTCGCCCGGCGGCATCTGCGCGAGGAATACTTGCAGGCGGACATGGGCGTTTCCGGTTGCAACTTCGCCATCGCCGACACCGGCACGATCGTCGTGGTGGAGAACGAAGGCAACGCCGGCCTTTCGACCGCCACGCCGCCGGTGCATGTCGCCTTGATCGGCATCGAAAAGATGCTGCCAAAAATCGACTACCTGCCATTGTTTCTGAATCTTTTGCCGCGTAGCGGCACCGGGCAAAAATTGACCAGCTACACGCATTTGATCGACGGCCCGGCGCCCGGCAAAAAGCTGTACGTCATCTTGCTCGACAACGGCCGGAGCAACGTGCTGAAGGATCCGGCCGCGTGGGGCTCGTTGCATTGCATCCGTTGCGGGCTGTGTTTGAACAACTGCCCGGTCTATCGTCACGCGGGCGGCTGGGCCTACGGCTGGGTCTATCCCGGCCCGATCGGCTCGATCCTCACGCCCCATTTGCTCGGCCTGAAGACGGCGGCCAAGCTGCCGTTCGCCTCGTCGCTGTGCGGAGCGTGCGCCGAAACGTGTCCCGTGAAAATCGACATTCCGCATCAACTGGTTCACCTTCGCGATCGCGCGGCGAATGAGCCGTCGTCGATGAATTCGCTTTTCCAGCGGATCATTTGGGTGACGTGGGCGTGGTTCATGGCCGGGCCGATTCGCTACAAGTTGGCGATGTTGGCCGGGCGGATCGGCGTGCCGCTGACGAAGCTGGTGCCGCGTTGGTTGCATCCGAGCATGTTGGGCGCGTGGACCCGCGGCCGCGAGTTGCCCAAGCCCCCGCTGCACGATTTCCGAAGCTGGTGGAAGAAAAATAAAGACCAGTATCAGTAGCGGTTTTTACTCGTTGCGGAACTTTGCCCAGTCGATGCCGAGCTTGCGCATTTTCGCGCGGAGCGTGTGCGGATTAACGTCGAGCATCGCGGCGGCGCCGTGTCGGCCCTCGATTCGTCCGTGCGTGGCGACCAAGGCCGCCTCGATATGATGCTGAATCGCCGCGTCCAACGATTCAACCGTCGTCGGGGCGCGCGCAAATCCCGGGCGAATGGGCAGCGATTCCGGCGTCGCCGTTTCCGGCAGCACGGCGCCGGCGCCTAACGCGGTGGCCACGTCGAGCCGCTTTCCGTCGCCGAGAATCGCGGCGCGATCGATGACGGCGGCCAATTCCCGCACGTTGCCGGGCCAGGAATACGACGCCAAGAGGGCCAAATCGTTTGGCGTGGGCATGGCCGGCGTCAATCCAAAACGCGTGGCTGCCCGACCGGCGAAATGTTTGGCCAACGCCGCGATATCGTCGCGCCGCTCGCGCAACGGCGGCAACATGATTGGAAATACGGCGATGCGATACCACAAATCCTCGCGGAATCGCCCCTCGGCCACCATCGAGGCCAAATCGCGGTGCGTGGCGGCGACGATGCGGACATCGACGTTGATCGTCTTCTCCGCGCCGACGCGCTCCATCCAGCCGTCCTGCAAAATTCGCAACATGCGCACCTGGGCCGCAGGCGGCAATTCGCCGATCTCGTCGAGAAACAACGTGCCGCCGTCGGCCCGCTCGAACCAGCCGCGCCGGGCTTCGACCGCGCCGGTAAACGCGCCGCGCTCGTGGCCGAACAACTGCGAGTCGATCAAATCGGGCGGAATGGCCCCGCAGTTGACCCTATCGAACGGTCCGTTCCGCCGCGCCGAGCGATTGTGAATCGCGCGGGCGATCAACTCCTTGCCGGTGCCGGTTTCGCCGAAGATGAGGACCGGCGCGTCGGACTTTGCGACTAGTTCGACGCGATCCATCACGGCGTGCAGGCCCGACTCGACCCCGACAATCGTATCGCCCAAGGTTTTTCGGCCGAGTCGCGTCAACAGCGAACGTTTGTCGGCCTCGGCGGCTTCGCGCAGAGCGGTCATCTCGCGGACGCGCAGATCATTTTCGAAGGCAACGGCGATAGGCTCCAACAGCAACTGCGTCAGTTCGGCATGTTGAGGATCGAAAGTCACGCCCTTGGGGGCGAGCAAGACGAGCGCGCCGCAGAGCCCCGCCGGATCGCCCAGTGGCCCGGTCAGCACGTCGCCTTGATGTTTACCGACGAGCAGGTGCATGACCTTCGCGACGGCGGCCGATTCCTCATTGCGGCGAGCGACCAAGCCACGCCGGCACCACGCCAGGAGCGAATCCAATTCGTTCGACGAACAATCGGTTCGGGCGTCGGGGAGCCGACCCAGCATGGGGAAACCGACGGCCACGGTTTCCAACCCCGAGCGAACGGAATCGATACGACGGATCAAGACTTGTTCGACCGGAATATGCCGAGCCAACATGGCTGCGATATTGGCGGTCGATCGACCGATTTCAATTTGCCGGCAAGCCTCTTGCCAAACGCTCAGAAGTACTTGTTGAAACAGTTCCATGAAGTGAAAAAACTCCGATTGCAGATTTCGGACGATTGTGCCATGCTGGCGGCGTTTGGTGTGCGTCCGAAAACCAGCCAGCGACGCGTTCCGTTAAATGCAACGGCCGAGCCGTCTTATTTGATGGCTGTGAGCCATTGTATTTCGTGGTCAGGAAGAATGCAACCCCGTTCCATCGTTTTACGGTTAATCCATCCCTATGCGCATTTTTGTTCCGTGATATGGCACGGGAGTTGCGGTAAACGGGGGTTGAAGCGGATAGGAAGCAAATTACAAAGCATCCGTCGTGCCATGGAGGGCACGGAAGAACCACAACCGCCCGTCTCTGAAAGGATTTTTCAATGCAGTTGCAAATGTGCCGTACTCGGTTGGCCTTGCTGTTGGCCGCCGTTTTCCTGATGTTTGCCGCCCAGGGCTGCAACAAGCCGAAGTTTCTCAATGTTTCCTATGATCCGACTCGCGAGCTGTATCAAGATTTCAATCGGGCTTTCGCCGAACATTGGGCAAGGGAAACCGGCGAAAAAGTCGAACTGAGCCAGTCGCACGGTGGATCGGGCAAGCAGGCGCGCCATGTGATCGACGGCCTCGAGGCCGACGTCGTGACGCTGGCATTGGCCAATGACATTGACGCCATTGCAACGAAGTCGGACGGCTTGATCGCCCGCGATTGGCAAAAGCGTTTGCCGCACAACAGTGCGCCGTACACCTCGACGATCGTTTTCCTCGTGCGCAAGGGCAATCCGAAAGGCATCGGGGATTGGGCCGATCTGATTAAGCCGGGCGTGGAAATTATTACGCCCGACCCGCTGACTTCCGGCGGGGCATGTTGGAATTATCTGGCCGCTTGGGGATTCGCGCTCCATCGTGAGTTGGGCGATCTGTCGAAATTGCACGATCCGAAGCAAGCCGATTCGGTGAAAAAAGCTCAAACGAAGGCGCTCGAGTTCGTCAAGGCGATGTACGCCAACGTGAAAGTGTTCGACAGCGGCGCTCGCGGCGCAACCTTGACCTTCGTGGATAAAGGCCGCGGCGACGTGCTGTTGGCTTGGGAAAACGAAGCGATTTATTCGGTCAACGACATGAAAAAGGGCGAATATGAAATCGTCGTGCCGTCGATCAGCATTTTGGCCGAGCCGTCGGTGGCGGTCGTCGATAAGAACGTCGATAAGCACGGCACTCGCAAGATTGCCGAGGCGTATCTAAAATATCTCTACTCGCCCGAGGGCCAGAAGATCGCCGCAAAACATTACTATCGGCCGCGCGATACCCAAGGGATTTCCGAAGCGACCATGAAAAACTTCACCAAGGTCGATCTCTTTACGATCGGCGACGTGTTCGGCGGCTGGGCGAAAGCGTATCGCGAGCACTTCGGCAAAGACGGCCTATACGAAAAAATGTCAAAGACGAAAAATTGATGGCTTTCAAACAACGCAGCGTTTTGCCCGGATTCGGCTTGACGATGGGCTTCACGGTCAGCTATTTGAGCTTGTTGGTGCTGATTCCATTGGCGGGGCTTTTCGTCAAGTCGTCCACGGCCGGCTGGAGCGATTTCTGGACGACGGTGACCGATTCCGAAACGATCGACGCCTACAAATTGTCGTTCCTCGGCTCGTTGACGGCTGCATCGATCAACGCTGTTTTCGGATTGATCGTCGCCTGGACGCTGGTGCGATATTCGTTCTTCGGCAAGAAGGTTATCGATGCCGTGGTCGATCTGCCGTTCGCCATGCCGACGGCCGTTTCCGGTCTCGCGTTGTCGAAGTTGTATTTGGATACGGGCTGGATCGGCCGATGGCTCGCGCCTTTGGGCATCGAAGTGACGTACGCCCGCTGGGGCTTTGTCGTCGCGCTGACGTTCGTCGGCCTGCCGTTTGTGGTTCGCACGTTGCAGCCGGCGTTGCAAGACATGGACCGCGAGGTCGAGGAAGCGGCGGCCAGCTTGGGCGCGACGCGGTGGCAGACGTTTCGGTTCATCATTGTTCCCGCGATTTTGCCTTCGTTGTTGACCGGTTTCGCGCTGGCTTTCGCCCGAGCGTTGGGCGAATACGGCTCGGTCATTTTCATGATGTCGGGCAGGACGGGAGAGGGAAAGGTGATTTCGACGTTGATTTTCTCGAAATTGGGTCAATATGAATTCGCCGAGGCCGCCGCCATCGCCGTGGTGACGCTCGGGGCGTCGTTCGTTATTTTGCTGTTCATCAATTTGACGCAGTGGTGGAGCCGGCGGTACGCAAGTTAGCGGACGCGGGGATTGGGGGCGGGGGATGAAATGTTTAACGGCCGCGTCCGCGCGGTGAAGCGATGGGGTGTGGCCCCTTGCATTTTCGGAATTTGGAAAAAGCGATTTGCCCATGCTTGGAACCGTTGCAATAAAACCGACCGCCGGCGCAAGCCGTCAATCGCCTGGTGCCACCGCCGAGCCGCGATGGGTGCGATGGCTCTTGACCGGCGTTACGCTCGTATTTCTCGGGCTGTTTCTATTCGTGCCGCTTGTCGTGATTTTTTGGGAAGCGTTGCAATACGGGTGGACGCCCTACATCGACGCGCTCACCGATTCCGACACCCGCTCGGCGATTCGCATGACGCTGTTGGCCGCGGCGGTTGTCGTGCCGATCAACACGCTTTTCGGCGTCCTCGCGGCTTGGGCCATCGCCAAATTCCGATTCGTCGGCAAGAGTGTGTTGATTACCTTGATCGACTTGCCCTTCAGCGTGTCGCCCGTCATCGCAGGGATGGTGTTTGTGCTGCTTTTCGGCCGGCAAGGCTGGTTGGGGCCATGGCTCGAATCGCACGACATCAAGGTCATTTACACGCCGATCGGAATTGTCTTGGCGACGCTGTTCGTCACGTTTCCGTTTGTCGCCCGCGAGTTGATTCCATTGATGCAATCGCAAGGGACCGAAGAGGAGGAAGCGGCCCGGGTGTTGGGCGCCGGCGGATTGCAAATATTTTGGCGCGTGACGTTGCCGAACATCAAGTGGGGATTGTTATACGGCGTGATTTTGTGCAACGCCCGGGCGATGGGCGAGTTCGGCGCCGTGTCGGTCGTGATGGGCAACGTTGCCGACACAAACACGATGCCGTTGCGCGTCGCACAGCTTGCCGAAGGCGGCAGCCGCGCCGCATTGGCCGCCGCGTTCGCCGTCGCGTCGCTGTTGGCGGTGCTCGCCTTGATCACGCTCGTGTTGAAGTCGCTGTTGCAATGGAAGACGACCGAGCAGCTTTCGGCCGAGGAATTGGGGTATACGGGAGATTGAGGGCGGCGGGTACGCAGTGCGACGGATTCCGGCTCTCGGGCCCGACGAGCAGACGGTGCTGGCTCTGCTGGAGCGAGGCGTATGGGTGCAACCTGGCTATTTCTTCGGAATGGCGGAGTCGGGCTGGCTGGTCGTCAGCCTGCTGGGACCGGAGCTGGAATTCAGCGCCGGAGTTGACCGG
>CAZWNM010000099.1:0-6783 GCA_964635765.1 uncultured Planctomycetaceae bacterium
TTGGGTTACAGGCGAGACGGTTCAACGGCCGGATCCGGAAACCATTGCCTTGTAACGATCGGGCGAATCAAAGACTCCCGCCGCCATTGTTCCTCGCGTTGTTCGTTGATTTTTCGCGATCCTCGCGAAGAAGGTTTTGGTCTACCAATGCTTTATGCACACGGTGCCCTTGCGTTTTTGAAAGTGCTTGGGTTTCACTCTGGATTCGGGCGGTGCGCTGTTCACCAGTGCCCAGGATAGCACTCCGCTCAACCTTTTCTTTTGCCACCTCCAAGAAGCATCGCTCGGCCACCAAATCCGCGATCAAGACCTGTGCGCCTAACGTTTTACGGTGGCAACATCCCTCACCGAGGTAGTGTTTCACAGAAGGAAAATGAGCGTATATGGTAACCGTCCCAGTCTCCCGGCTATACGAACTTCTTTGAAGCGGCTCCGGGTCAAGAAGATCAAAGTACGGTTCGCTAAACATACCTTTTCCCGGTTTTTTCTTCTCTGCCTCATCATCCTTTTTCACGCGCACTTCCAAGAGAGCGATGGAGCTTTCCATTTGTGCGGTTATTAGGCCTGTTGCGTTGATCCGATCTCCCCAGACTTCAACCTCATACTCGGCCACGTGCCGTTTCGCATCTGCCTCGTTCACGACGATACTATCCGGCGAGATATGCACGCTCTCATTATCGGAGGTGAGCAACACCTTGCTGCCCCCTTCTATCATTTTCACATATACAAGGAGAACTGCTTTTCTGACTCGATTCATACGAACTGTTAAGTTCTGCGGACGGAAGACGAGTCCCTCACTGAGTAGTTCCTCTTTCTCCTCCTTTTCAGGATCCACGATGATTGTCGCTTCAGCCGTACGCTTTCCAACATTCACCGACAACGTAGCACACACACCAGCCTCCGCGCCTTCCACCACAATATGCCATCTCGCAAGCTGGTTTCCTTCCGGCTGTGGGACGCTGAAATCAGTCTTGCTGATCAATCTCACCTTTCCACTGCTACAAGAAACCTTCCCTAAAGACCCTGGGCGAACAACTCTGGTGTCCATTCGTATCTGAAACACATATCTCTTTCCCACCGTTATGTGGGCTGAGTTTGGATAGATTCCAAGGCCATTGGGTGGAGGTTCCATCTGATCCGTCGGCTCCTGACCAAGATTCACCACATCTACCTCCAACTCCGCTATCTCATTGAGAATCTTAAATGCATCTCTGTAACGCCTGTTCTCTTCAGTGTCGATTTCACTTCGGGCTTCTCGTTGACGGCGCTGTTCTTCCTTGACCACTCGCTCAATACGTTTTTCAATCTCGGAGATTACAGCGCGGCAAACTGGGTGACTACGATCCAGTCCCTCCCGTTCCTCCTTCAGAACCGCCTCTTCCGATTCCCTCTCCAAAAGCTCGCGGAAACGCCCAAAGACGACTTCGCCGAAGAACCTAGAGGCTAAAGGTTCGTTGTCGTATTTGAAGAGCGACATGTCCAATACCGATTCTGCTTCGTCAAGAATCAAGAGTCCGCCCCCACGCTCGTCACCGCTCTGCGAAAGCTCCGTTTCCGCCCGCGAAAGCGAAAAACGAATTGGGAAATCGCCATACTTGTCAACGGGAACAGAGAATCGCTCGACAAGGACTTCTTTTCCCTCTTGGAGGCCATACGTCATACGACGTTTTTTCAAGTTCTCACCTACGTTAATGAGAACGGCTTTTCTCCTGCGATTGGTCATAATCTTCCGCAATCGCCAATGATCTGCCAAATACTCAAACAGCTTATCAAATTGCGGAACTCGTTGGCCTTTTTCTGGATCGGCCGAGAAGTAGGCAACGGTGCCGTTGGCGTCAATTTCGTGTTTTGATCGCAATACCGCAGTAGCAGGCAATGCGTCGTCGATCTCGCCCATGAGAATGTTGCCGTCTAGGAAAACACGACATTCGGTGAAGATGCCATCCTTAAATGTACATATCCGCCCATCAGTCATGCCGCCGAGGGCATTTTTGGCGCCTGTTCCAAAGAAGCCGGTGACTGCTTTGCCGGCTTTAAAGCCGCTTGTTGCGGCGCCATATTTTTCAAAGGCATGAGAAAGCTCTGTGTAAGACATTCCGGCAGCATCGTCTCGAACTGCAAATCGCCCGGAATAGCCATCCTTTTGGTATAGAACGTCGATTCGGCCGTTCACTGGCACATTCTCGGCCTCCAAAATGCGGTAGCTGTCGTCACAATTCGTTATGAGCTCCACCAGGGCCCTGATCGCATTTCCTTGAATTGCGGTACGCACGCGGCGGGCCACTAGACGTGGATCGGTTTCGATTTTGAATAATCTCTTCATCGTGAGATACCTTCACTAAGGAACGTGCCAAAACGGTCGTCAAGCCAATTTAAGAATTCCACGACATCACTTTGCTCAAGGTCGTTCGCGATGGTCCGCAATTGGCGCAGATTGTCCAGGAGTACCTGACGATTTGAATCAAGAGTACCTTGAAGTGCCTGACAACACTCGGCTTCCGAAACGAGATCGCACTTACCCTGCAAAAATTTGAGATATGCCGGCGACCGCCGAACCTCATCGAGAATCTTTTCAAAGCGGCGCGTGTGAGACAACACCTTCTTGTGTTGCGGCATGGTAACTGCAAGCGCCTGTCTTGCCTCCTGAAGAACTTCACGCCCTCGCTCGATCAATTCAAATCCATGCGCAAACTTGCCACGCAGCCATTGATTGCGTGGGTCTTTGGTGTAAACATGCCGCCGAAGAACGTGATGGACTCTCTCGGAATCGGGAAACGGTGGATATCCAAGTAAGGAGAACTTTTTCGGAAAGAGTCTAAAGGCTGCGACGACAATATTCTCGTAGGAAAGGTCTATATTCCTTTCACTCACCTCGCCAACCGCGTAGATGGTCAGCAAGTCAAGACCGATGCCTTCATACGTCTCGGAAAGGAGTGGTTGCAGTTCAGCCAAAACCTTGTTCACAGATCAACTCCCGTTTTCCCACATTTCACAGACATTATACGCACATCCACTTCTTGCATTCTTCCGTCCCAATCCTGTCGACTTGGCCTTCCGTCATGCCTCAGCATGGAAAAATCGACCGATGGAACAACCGACAGCCTACAGAATCATTGTACGCTAGTCAACGCCCCCGCTGTGCTACTACGTCAAGAAACTCTAGCGAGACTGCCGGGTAAACTTCGCGATTGGGGATCGACCGCGTCGGCCCTCACCCTAACTCTCTCCCAGAGGGCGAGAAGACTTATTGACGCCGACACTGCTCGGCCAATGCGGCGGGGTCGAAATCGCCGGCAATGGGTACGAAACGACATTCGCTCAGGCTGCGAAACCACGTGCATTGCCGCTTCGCAAGTTGACGGGTGTGACATTGAACCAGCGCGACGGTTTCCGACAAATTGCGGCGACCTTCCAAATGTTCAATCACCTCGCGGTATCCGACGGCCTGTCGCGCCGTGCGACTGAGCGAATCTCCCCTCTCCCGACCAACCTTCGGTCGGTGCCCGGAGAGGGGCAGGGGGTGAGGGCTGCCAGGTTCTTGTTCGGCAATAGCCCTCACCCTAGCCCTCTCCCAAAGGGAGAGGGGACCGGGCGAACACAGCCGGCGCACTTCCTCGACCAATCCGGCGGCGAACATTTCTTGCACGCGACGGTCGATGCGAGCGTAAAGTTCCGGCTTCGGCCAATCGAGCACGAAAACGCGGCATTTTTCGGCTGGAAGGCCAACGTCGAACTGCTGCTGCCACGCGCTAATGGGCCGGCCGGTTTTTTGGAAAACCTCGATCGCCCGAATCAAACGGCGCGTGTCGTTCGGATGTAATCGCGCGGCGGCCGTCGGATCGACTGCGGCCAATTGCTCGTGGAGCCAACGGTCGCCGTGCTGTTTCGCTTCGTAGGCCAAGCGGCGCCGCAACTCCCAATCGGCGGGCGGCCCCTCGAAAATTCCGCGTAGAAGTCCCTTCAAATACAGCGGCGTGCCGCCGACGAACAGCACTTGCTTTCCACGCGACGCGATTTCCGCCGCACACCGCTGTGCCGCATCAATATACTGAGCGAGGCTGAACTCCTCGGTCGGTTCCACAATGTCGATTAGATGATGCGGCACTTGCCGTTGCTGTTGGGCGGTCGGCTTTGCCGCGCCGATGTCCATGCCGCGATAGATCGCCACGGAATCGAGCGAAATGATTTCCGCGTCGATGCGTCGAGCTAATTCCACGCCCACGGCCGACTTGCCGGAAGCCGTTGGGCCAGTCAGGAACCAGGATGTGGAGGAGTGCGTGGACATCTAAAAACGAAGATTAAGGGCCTATCCCAAAACTGAACTAAAAGTCGCCGCTAGGCGTAGAACATGATAGGAGTATCATTGGTTTTTCGCATGGAGGCGAATATGAATTGCAATTGGTGTAGTCGTTTTGCGCAGATGCCTGAGAAAATGTGGCGGCGGTTTGAGCCGTTGTTGCCCAAGTATCGGCGCAGTCCCAAAGGCGGGCGACCTCGCGTAAATCTGCGCTGCGTCGCCAATGGCATCCTCTATTTGCTGCGTACCGGCTGTCAATGGAAAGCACTGCCGCCGCAGTTCGGAGCTTCGAGCACCGTGCATCGATACTTTCAGGAATGGGGCCGTCACCGCGTCTTCTACCGCTTCTGAAGGGATAAAGGGGTCGGGAGTCTTTGTTTTGATTCGTCTCTGGACAAGTTGGTAATCCTGGTCGTCGGCACAAAAAACAACGACTCCGATATTTTCCCCAACACTAAGATTTCAATCGTGGCGGCAAGCCGATCACTTTGCGGGAAACGTCGAACGGCCGCAGGTCGTTGAGGCCCAAGGCATCGACGGCCGCTTGCAAAATGTCAAGCGATGGAATACGCAACGAACGGCCCTCGCGACGCAGATAGTATTTGCCGGCTTCCAACAAAGCCGCATAGGGAATCATGCCGATCACTTCGCTGCCGGTGACGGACAGGCCGCGATCGGCCGCGAGTTGCTTGGCCCGCTCGAACACCAAATGCGGCGGCGTTTTGCGATAGTCCGTCAGGTTGAGCGAAATCTGCGCCCGGCCGTACTCCTCGATATACCAGCCGATAGCCTTGCACGCCTTGAACTCGCCCGGCCGGCGCACCGATTGGCCGGTTGCAGTTTGCACGACGCGGCCGCTCTCGCGCAACTGGCCGGCGATGTCGGCTGCAGCTTCTCGGTCTTTCGTGTTCAAGGTGATGTTGTAGGCGATCAAGAACTCTCGGGCGCCGATGACCGTGGCGCCTGTTTTCGGCTGAAACACGGCCGGTCCGCAGTCGGGCTTCCAACGCGGATCGTGCAGCTTCTCGGCGAGGCCCTCGTACTGGCCGTGCCGAATGTCGGCGAGATTCTTGCGATACGATTTTGTCGCGGCGGCCTCGTAAAAAAAGACGCTGATGCCGAGTTCCTCGCCGACGCGCCGCCCGGCCTGACGGGCGAGTTTCGCGCACTCGGCGAGCGTGATGCCGCCGATGGGCACGAATGGAAGAACGTCGGTCGCGCCCAATCGCGGATGGGCGCCGTGATGCCGCCGCATATCGATCACCTCGGCCGCTTTGGCGATTGCCTGAAACGCCGCTTCGGCGACCTCCATCGGACCGCCGACGAACGTCATCACGGTTCGATTGGCGCCCGGTCCGATGTCGATATTCAACAGATCGACGCCGGGCACGCCGCCGATGGCGTCGGCAATGGCCTTGATTTTAGCCTGATCCCGGCCTTCGGAGAAATTAGGCACGCATTCGACGATCGCCGGCATGGAACACCGTAACATTAGCAAACGGGAAACTCACCACGGAGACACGGAGGACACGGAGAAAGGCAGAGAATAGACATTAGTGTTCCTTCAATTCGCGTTTATTCTCCGTTGTTCTCCTCCGTGCTCTCCGTGTCTCCGTGGTGACATTTTGCAGTTTGATTTTCTATGGTTGCTGTTATTTTTGCCCGCTTTGCAGCTTGAGCAGCATTTCGCGGCTTTTTTTCGCGTCGGCGTTTGTCGGGTCCAATTCGAGAACCTTCTCAAAATCGCCGAGCGCGGTTTCGTAATCGCCCAGTTTGTAGTAGGCATAGCCGCGGTTCGAATAGGCCGGCGCATAGTTCGGGTTCAAGTGAATCGCATGGGTGTAATCGGCAATGGCCTTCGCCAAGTCTTCCTTCCTGCGATGCGTCAAACCGCGATTGTAATAGACGTCGGCGGAGCGCGGATACAAATCGACAGCCTTGTCGTATTCGGCGACGGCCTTGTTCCAATCGCCCTCGCGGAACGCCGCCGAGCCGAGCCGCGCGTATTTTTGCGACTCGGCCTTCGATTGCTGCAACATGTATTCCAGTTGGTCGACGGCCTTTTCGCGGACGGATGGGTCGGCGACGCGGCCCCAGGTTTTATAGGCTTCCGGCGTTTGCGGATCGAGTTGAACGACTTCCCGATACTCGGCCGAGGCCTTTTCCACATTTTTTTGCGAAAGATAGATCAAGGCGCGCTGGAATCGCACTTCGGCGAACGACGGATCGAACTTCAAGGCGGCATCGAAGTCGGCCATGGCCTTGTCGAAGTCGCCCTTGGCGGCGAAAAGACAGCCGCGATGAAAAAACGCCTCGGAATCTTCGGGCGTTAATTTCACGGCTTCGTTCAGATCGGCCAGGGCCTTGTCGCGATCGCCTCGATCGGCCCAAATTTGACTGCGCTCGCGGAAGGCCTCGCCGAAGGTCGGGTTTTGACGAATCACCTCGTCGAGGTCGGCCTTCGCCTTGTCGAGGTCGCCTTTTTT
>CAZWNM010000100.1:0-6763 GCA_964635765.1 uncultured Planctomycetaceae bacterium
GGCCCGGCCGTCGTATAGCGTTTTAGACACGTCGGCGTATCATCGGCTCGGCGGTCCCGCGATGCCCGACTGGCGGGCGGCGGTGAAGGAGTATTTTGAAGAGGGGCTAGGGACTAGGGACTAGAGGCTAGATTTCATATCCTAGTCTCTGATCCCCAGTGCCTGATCTCTAGCCCCTAGTCCCTAGCCCCTAGCATGAAACTCGACGCTCCACTGCTGCATCAACTTGGCGGCTTGCTCGGCTCGGCGGCCGTGCGATGGTGGATGGGGTCGCTCGATTATAAAGTCGTTTACGAAAATCCGGCCATTGATCCCATCTTTCCGGAGTGCCAAGGCCAAAAGATTTATATTTTTTGGCACGAATACATTGCCTTTCCGTTTTATCTGCGAGGGCATTGCAACATGGCGATGCTGCTGAGCCGGCATCGCGACGCGGAGATGCTTTCCTATGCCGCCCATCACATGGGCTTCGAATTCGTGCGCGGTTCGACCAATCGCGGCGGCGTCGTGGCGCTCCGCGAATTGCTGGCGAAGAGCCGGAATATGAATTTGACGATCACGCCCGACGGCCCTCGCGGACCGCGTCGGCAATTGGCGCCCGGCTGCGTATTTTTGGCCTCGAAACTCGGCCTGCCGATTGTGGCGATGGGTTTTGGATACGACCGGCCGCGACGCGTGCGCCGCGCATGGGATCAATCGGCCATTCCGCGATTCGGCTCGCGTGCCAGAGCCGTCGTCAGCGGCGAGATTTTCGTCCCGCCCGATCTCAATCGTGACGGTCTCGAACAACATCGGCAAAAAGTCGAACGGGAATTGAATCGGTTGACCGTGGAAGCCGAGACCTGGGCCGAATCCGGCGTTCGCAAGCCCAGCCAAAGCCGGCTTTGGCGATGCGCAAAAAGACGGGGAAGAATCGAGGAGCTATGACTGGATTTTAAGGCCTGCTGGCTTGCAGCGTTTGGCCGAGCCGACGGGCGGTCTGCATGGCAGCGGTCAACATGGCGTCGCCGGGAGGAACGCTGTCTCCGACAGTGGGCATTACGTTCTCGGTCGGCTTGGCCGCAACGCGACGCTCCGCCGCCACCTGCTTCACGATAATGTCCGGGTCCACGCCCACTTGGCTGTACGGATGGCCCATCGGCGAATAAAACTTCGCCGTCGTCAGCCGTATTCCGGCGCTGGATTCTTCCAACGGAAATATCCCTTGCACGGACCCTTTGCCGTAACTCTTGACGCCGATGATCGTGCCGCGCTGATGGTCGCGGATGGCGCCGGCGAAAATCTCCGCCGCGCTCGCGCTGTCTTGATCGACGATCACCACCAGCGGCATTTCCCACTTGCTTTGCTCGTGGGCCGAATAGGTGAAATCTTCTTGGGGGCTTCGGCCGCGCGTCGAGACGATCACGCCGCGATCGACGAACCGGTCCACCACTTCGACCGCCGAAACCAGCAGGCCGCCGGGATTGCCGCGGACGTCGACGATCAGGCTCTTCATGCCTTCCCGATGCAATTTCCAAAGGGCGGCGTCGAGCGACCGTGCGGTCGTTTTCTGGAAGCATGTGAGCCGGAAATATCCGACGCCGTTCTGCTTGTCGATAATGCTGATTTGGTCGATGCTGGGCACTTCCACTACGCGGCGGCGCATGGTCAGATCGCGCGGCGGTTGGCCCGGCGCGGCCAAGGTCAGCGTCACCGTGCTGCCGTCCGCGCCTTGCAGCATATTGGCGGCTTGGTCGGTCGACATGCTCGCGGTCGATTGATGATCGACGGCCATGATGTGATCGCCCGTCCGAACCCCCGCTTCCTCGGCCGGACTTCCGGTAATCACGCGAACGATCGCCAAGCTGTTGTCTTGGGCCTTCAACTCCACGCCGAGTCCGACGAAATTGCCTTCAATCTGGGCGTAAACGTCGTTCAACTGATCGGGCGTCAAATAGGCGGAATAGGTGTCCAACGAGTTCGTCGCCCCGCAAAGATATTCCAAAATGACGGCCGCCGGCGCGATTTCCAGCCGCTGTTGGGCCAATTGAGCCGCGGCGGCCACCGCGTCGTGCGCGTCGCCGCGGGTGGCGATGCTTCGCGCATCCGACAGGCTCGATAGCTCTCGGCGAAACGCTTCAATCGCCGGCCGATTTCGCTCCGGCACGTTCCGATCGACGAACGTGGGCTCGCCGAGCGCCATGGCGAGATTCAGCGCGCCCCGACCCACGAGCCGCGTCCAATCCGGCGATTCGACGTAATGCGACTCGATCTTCAGCAGCACTTGCCCGTAGAGATTCAACGCCCGCTCGGGCGAGAGCTTCAACACCAACTCGTTGAAACTTCGATCGGCGTAGCGGCGTTCCAGGTCGTAATGGAGCCGGGCCGTGCCGAACCGCTGTTGCAGCGAACTCTCTTGGGGATGTTGCCGAACGGCGTTTTCATAGTACGCCAGGGCTTCGCCCCAGCGACGCTGTTGCTCCAGCTGCTGGCCGTGGCGCAGCAAATCGGCAACTTCGCCGTGATCGATGATCGTGATTGTGGTCTGCGCGCCAGCGGAGGCTGCGAAAAGCAACGTCGAGACCGCCAAGAATGCGCGGATGCCAATCGAACTGACCCATTGTCGCATGGTGTCATCCATCGTAGTTGTTGTATTCGCCGGAAGCCATCCTCAGCTTCGCAACGAGTTATCCAAGTGGTAAATCTTACGGCGAGCAGGCTGGGGAGCGGGTCCGGCTCCCCAACCTTATGGAAGGCTACACTACGCGCAATGCGATGTCAAAAAAATCGCGGAATTTTTTCCCCCGGCTATTCGATACCGTCCGCAAACTCCAACGCCGAATTTCGCTTCGTAAGGAATGTATGCGGTTCTGCGGACCACGGGGCTTGGGTAAACCTTGCCGCGCACGAAGAATGACGCGACAAACGCGAGTTTGCATTTCGCCACAAACGTGGCGTTTCGGCAACGGCGAAGGAGGTTGTTCCAAGTAATGTCAGAGAATCAACCGACTTTGTCATCCGCGGCGCACCGCACGCGCCAGTCGCTGAAGCCTTGAATCACGGAGAAAAACACCGGCGTAAGAAAGATGCCGAACAAGGTGACGCCGAGCATTCCGCTGAAAACGGCCGTGCCGAGCGTGCGGCGCATTTCCGCGCCGGTGCCTTCGGCGATGACCAGCGGGACCACGCCCAAGATGAACGCCAGCGGGAGCGACCAGCTTTCATATTGCGCCGCAAGCACCAGAAACACCAACACGACGGCCAGCGAAAACACGATCATGGCCGTGTTGCCCACAAGAATTTGCAGGTAGGTCAGCTCCGTCCATTGGCACGACATCGCGGCGGGAACGATGTCAGGGTCTTCCGACAATTTCCGCACTTGTTCGAGGGGTGATTTCCAAAACTTCAGCGATAGCTGTCCACTACGTTAATTTTTTCCGAAGTTTCACGTTCGCCAACGTTACCATGACAACGCCGTAAATCGTCAACAAGAAAATCTGCAATCCTAAAATCTCCCAACCGACACCCTTCAAATAAATGCCCTTCAATATGGCGATAAAATATCTCGCCGGCACGATGTATGTGATGATCTGAATCGCCTGCGGCATGTTGGCGATCGTGAAAATGAAGCCGGAAAGCAGGAACGACGGCAAAAATGTTGCGACCATCGCCACTTGGCTCGAAAGCAATTGATTTTTCGTAACGATGCTGATGGTCATGCCCATCGCGAGCGCGCCGACCAGGAAAATCGACGCCGTGCCGAACAGCAGCGCCACGTTGCCGCGCAGCGGAACGTGAAACACGAACTCGCCCATTAGCACCGCGACCAACACGTCGAACAGCCCGATGCCGAAATACGGCAGCAACTTGCCGAGGATCAACTCGGAAACCTTTACCGGCGTGGAAATCAGTTGCTCCATCGTGCCGCGTTCCCACTCTCGAGCGATGGTAAGCGACGTGAGCATGGCGGCGATGACCATCATCAGCACGGCGATCAGGCCGGGAATGATGTAGTTGCGCGACTCCATTTCCTCGTTGAACAAAACGCGCGGCCGCACGTCGAGCGGGATTTGCACGGCCGCCATGCCGCGGCGATTGCTTCGCTGGCTGTCGATTTCCAATGCGTAGGTTTGCGCGATGACCGAGGCGTAGTTCAAGGCGATGGTGGCGGTGTTCGCGTCGGCGCCGTCGGCGCTGATTTGCACCGGCACGTCGCGGCCGGCGTCGATCCGCTGGGCAAAATCGCGCGGCACGACAAGCCCCATCATCACCTCGCCGGTGTCGATCGCATGAATCAAATCGCGGTCGTTCCCGACGTATTTGCGGATCAAAAAATACGGCGAACCGCCGAATCGGCTGATGAAATCGCGGCTCCGCGCCGTGCCGCTTTGATCCCAAACGGCCATCGGCACATGGTCCACGTCGAGCGTCAACGCGAAGCCGAAAAGAATGAGCATCATCATGGGAATGAGGATCGCCATTGCCAGACTGCGAAAATCGCGGATGACGTGCAGAAACTCTTTTCGGGCGACGGCCCCGACGCGGCGAAATTTCATCGTTGCACCTCCTGCTGCGGCTGTTCCGCCCGATCGCGTGCCTCGATCCGCGCAATGAACACGTCTTCCAGCGTCGGCAGCGCGCCATCCGGTTGCGTCATCTCCGATTTCAACTCGTGCGGCGTACCGAGCGCGATCAACTCGCCGCGATAAATCAGGCCGAGCCGATGACAGTATTCCGCCTCGTCCATGTAATGCGTGGTGACGAATACCGTGACGCCGCGGCTCGACATGTCGTAGATCAAGTCCCAAAATTGTCGCCGGCTGATTGGATCAACGCCCGAGGTCGGCTCGTCCAAAAAAACGATGGGCGGCTCGTGCAAAATCGCGCAGCCAAGGGCAAGCCGCTGTTTCCAGCCGCCCGATAGGAGCGAAGTCAAATGCCGGCGATGTTCCGTGAGACCCGACATCGCGATGACCCATTCTTTTCGCTCGCGTTTCTTTTCCGGCGGAATGCAGTAGATGCCGCTGAAAAAGTCGATGTTTTCTTCCACCGTTAGGTCTTGATAGAGCGAGAACTTTTGGCTCATGTAGCCGATGTTGGCTTTGATCTGCTCGGGCTGGGTGCGAATATCGAACCCCGCGACCGTGCCGCGTCCGCCGCTCGGGGCAAGAATGCCGCACAACATGCGGATGGTGGTCGATTTGCCCGCCCCGTTCGGCCCCAAAAAGCCAAACACTTCGCCCTTCTCGACCTGAAAGCTGATGCCGCCAACGGCCACGAAATTGCCAAACCGCTTTTCGAGGTTTTCGACCGTCACGGCGATATTCTGGGCAACATTCTGGGCAAGGTCGGGCATGGCAAAAGACTCCGCAGCAAGTCTAGCTTTTTGTCGCCAAATTGCGAACCATTTTCACTTGCTCCTCGTTAATCGGCACGGCCGCGCCAGCCGGCGGCGGATCGGGCACGAGTCGACTGCTGATCGCGGTCAATAGCCGGTCGATCCCTTCGCCGCGTATTGCACTGGTCAAAACGCCTTTCGGTCGATGCGCACTTGCCGCCTGAACGTCGCTCTTATTATGGACGACGACGGCCTCGGGCCACGCATCGGCCAACGCCTGATCTTCATCCGACCACGGCTCACTCCAATCGCTGACAAAAAGCACCAAATCGGCATTGGCCGCCCGCTCGCGGGCCAACGCGACGCCGGCCCGCTCGATGGCATCGGTCGCGGCGCGCAAACCCGCCGTGTCGCAAAGCTCGACCGGAAGGCCGTCAATCGCCGTCTGAAAACTCACCGCGTCGCGTGTCGTGCCTGGTGTGGAGTACACAATTGCCCGACTGCAACCGGCCAATGCATTTAAAAGGCTGCTCTTGCCGACGTTCGGCCGCCCAGCCAACGTCACGCGCCACGGACGGGTCAAATGCCGTCCGAAATCAGCTCGCGCTAAAATCGCATTTTGTATTCGACAAGCCGCCGCAACGTCTCCGCCTGCGATTGTTTGTTGAATCTTGTTCATTGCCAAACGCAATGCCCCATTATATTGATCCAAAAGCACCGCGGCGGTGCGTTCGGTTCGCGCATCGGCCAACGCCACGCGGGCGGCGGACGAAATCGAATCGTCGGCACGCGAGGCCGCCCAATCTTGCCAAGCGATAGAAACAAAACCCGCCGATTCGAGCGTTTTTTCGATCATCGCCACCGCCGCGCGGCCGCCGTGGCAATGGATTTCAACGGCCGTATCGCCGCACCGCCGCACAACGACTTCCTCGCCGCACTCATCGCCAAACTGTCCGACGACAATTCGATCCGCCGAGTAATGTCGAAGGGGCTTTCTATCGCGGGCGCGAAAAAACGCCTCGACCGTTTCGGCGGCTTTTTCTCCCTCGACGCGCAGCGACGCCACCGCGCCGCGGCCCGGCGGAGTAAGCCGAATAACTTGCGACACTTTTTCATCCATCCCGTTGCAACCAGCGTCTTCAAAACCGGCATTTTACCCCACTTTTGACTAAACCGCCAGCCCGCCTGCCAGTCGGACGAACTGGCCGGCGATCGAAAGGCATTGCCGTTTGTTGGTTTCCTGAAAATCCCGGCAGGGCTTGGCACGCTGAGAAGTCATGCTAGAATTGACAACTAACATTGCACGTTGTCGGCGGGTAGGCGCAGGCCGTTTTTTGCGTTCGCCAACTTTGTCAACAATGCAATGTGTTATCGGCAAGCGACTTACGACGTTTTTTGGGCGCATAGCTCAGTTGGTTAGAGCGCGTCCCTGATAAGGACGAGGTC
>CAZWNM010000101.1:0-6747 GCA_964635765.1 uncultured Planctomycetaceae bacterium
TTTTGCACAGCCGGAAAAAAACCGGGCGTCATTCTACCGTAGCGGCTTCCTCGCTTTCAATACGAAATTCGGCCCATCAAAGGAGTTTGGCGCAGACTCCGTCCCCGTGGGTGACGGGGAAGTCCCCTAAAAACAACAAAAACGGACAATACCGTTTACTATACGTCAATTCCGCATGGGGTTCCAGGCCGGGCCGACGCGGCCGGACGCTTTGTTTCGATTCTTTCGGCCTCGCTACAATAGCAGCGCATACGGCATCGATTTTGCGGATTATTCCGCATCAACCGGCGTTACGCACACGTCTTCACTTTGTGTTCGCCGTGTTCTTTGCCTTTTTCGCTTGGATCCGGCGCCGGCGCGGCCGCTTTCTCGCCGGTCTGTCCCGACGGCGAATGAAACTCGGGCACGATCTCCAGCAATTTACGGCGGAGCACGTCTTCCGGCTCGTTGACCATTTTTTCGAGTTGTGCAATGGCGTGTCGCACCTCGGCCAAAGAGTAGGGGCGATGGTATGCCGCCCGCAGCTTCGGATGCGACGTGGATAAGGTTTGTTCGTCGTCGAAATACAATTCTTCGTACAATTTTTCGCCGGGACGAACGCCGGTGAAGTTGATTTCGATGGCACTCTGCGGTAGGCCGGAGAGCCGAATGAGGTCGCGGGCGAGATCGACGATCTTGACGGGTTTTCCCATTTCCAACACGAAGATTTCGCCGCCGGAACCCATCGTGGCCGCTTGCAAGACCAACTGGGAAGCTTCGGGAATGGTCATGAAGAAACGGGTCATGCGGGGATCGGTGATGGTGATCGGCCCGCCGCTGCGGATTTGCTCCTTGAAGATCGGCACGACGCTTCCCGCCGAACCCAGCACGTTGCCGAACCGCACGACGGTGTATTTCGTGGCCGACTCTTGCGAGAGCGTATGGACGTAGCGTTCGGCGATCTGCTTGGTGGTTCCCATGATGCTCGTCGGATGCACGGCTTTGTCGGTCGAGATGAGGACGAAGCTCGTGACGCCGTATTGATCGGCGAGGTCGGCGACGCACTTGGTGCCCAGCACGTTGTTGCGAATGGCTTCGCCGACGTTGGCTTCCATCAGCGGCACGTGTTTGTGGGCGGCGGCGTGGAAAACGACTTCGGGATGATGCGCCTTGAAGATTTGTTCGAGTCGGTCGTGATTGGTCACGTCGGCGATGCAGGGATGCAGGACGGTGGACGTGCCCGCGGCGCGAAGCTCGCGTTCGATGTGGAAGATGCGATTTTCGCCGCGGCCGACCAAGATGAGCGAGGCCGGTCGGAAAGCGAGCAACTGGCGGCAGATTTCGGAGCCGATGCTTCCGCCGGCGCCGGTCACCATGATGCGTCGGCCTTGGACTAATTTGCCGATGTTCTCCGTATCGAGATTCACCGGATCGCGGCCCAAGAGGTCGTTGATTTCGACGTCGTGGATCGGCACGTGATCGTCGCCGCTGAACCGATCTTCGGCAGGGCGAATGATTTTCAGGTCGAGATTGTCCGCTTGGCATGTTTCCATGAGTTTGCGCAACTGCGGACCCGGCAACGTGCCGGCCACCACGAGGATGTTCTTCACGCGATGCGCGGCGGCGATTTCACGAACGTGCTCCAAATCGCCGAGGACGGGGATTTGACCGATGTGCGTGCGCGTGCCGTGCTCGATGGCCAAAAACCCCCGGACGCGGTACGGCAAGCGGAAATTCGACTGGATTTGATGGGCGAGGATTCCGTTCGAGAGGTCCGTTCCCACCAACAGCACCCACTGACAATCCTTGCTGACGAACATCGGGTGAAATACTTCCCGCACCATGCGCCAACTTGCCCGAACGGCTCCGAACAAACCGACGATCAACATGCCGTCGAGGAGCAAAATTCCGCGGTATATTTCGGGAAGATGAATAAAGTAGGTGACGGCGACCGAGGCGAGCATGGCGATGACCGCCGCTCGCAACAGGGCGGTTAAATCGGAGAAGGTGACATAACGCCACCAGCCGTGGAACTGTCCCAGCAGGCCGAACACGACGAGCTGAACGCCCACGATCCAATATACGGTATCCCAAAACAACTGAAGTTTTGCCGGGCGCAACGGCAGGTCGAATTGGAACCCATAGGCAAGCCAATACGCGAGCGTCAGAATGACGGCATGCACGGCCGCCAGAAACCACGTGCGAGGCGTTTTGAATTGCTGGATAACGCCGGAAAAACCGCCGAGGACCGCATATCGGACTCCCTCTTTCCATGACGGTTTCCGATTGTTGCCATCTTGCGCGTCGAGGACGCCGTCGAAACGTCGAAGCCGGGTGAGATTGCTGCGTTTGCTCTGAGCCATGGTGTTGGTTTTCCTGGGAGACAAGAATTATAATCCGTTATTGTGCTGGGGCAAATTTTCCCACTTAGCGATTCTGCCCGCAAACTCAAGAAGCATGGACTTGGAATCTTCGGTATCCAACGCCGGCGTTTGCAACAGGACCTTGATCAGGGCCGGCCATTTCGGTTTGCCCGCCAGCGACCAGTGCACTCGAATGCCCATGTCGTAACGGTCGAAGAGCACGTTGGGGCCGAGTTGATACCAGTAGACGACCCAAACTTTTTCGCCTTCTTTTTCCCAAAGCCCCACATAAACAGGAATGGTCTTTTCCGACGAGATTGGCAGCTCCTCGAACAGCTTTATTTTGTTCGTCCAGTCGGTGTAAAGATAGCAAATTTGCGGATTGTGGCAAATTCCGAGCGTCGGATTCTCGATCATCGCCGTATGCAAGTTGATGACGTGGTCCAACTTGTCGCGGTAAGCGCGATTGACGATGATTTTCGCGTCCGTAGCCGAGGCGATTGCGGGGTCCAATTTTGTCGCGACGCCGGTCCAATCGCCCAATCGTTTGGGCAATTCGTCGAACGTCCAATTGGGCATCTCCACCTCGGGCGGGTCCGTGGCGAGTTTGGCGAGCTTATTGCCGCCGTAAATCACCAAAACCAGAGCGGTGGCGATGTAGATTCGCGTCGCGGTGTTTCCCATCATGATCCATCCTCGCTATGAAACGGTACGATCAAGCGGTAATCGTGGATTCGTATCCCATATGTTTGCCGTACGAGTTGACGTTTGGTCCGGTCACCACGGCCTCGATCGATTGCACGCCGAACGCCTGCAGGATGTCGCAAGCCGCTTGAATCTTGGGCGCTTCGCTGATATCTCGAAACACCGACAGGATCACCGTATCGACGAACTGGCTGACGAACCGCGGATCAGCGATTGGCAAAATCGGACTGGTATCGACCACGATGAACTCGTATTTCTCGCGGAGTTGATCGAATAGGACGGCCGCGCCGCCGTTCGACAACGACGCCAAGGCTTGACGGTCCCATTGCCCCGCCGTAATGACGGACAAGCAATCGGTGGCCGTCTCGCGCACCATTTCGGCGACGCTGCATTCCCGCCGCAACGACTCCGACACGCCGGGCGTCAACGGCAATCCGAACACTTCATCAAACGCGGGCCGCCGCAGGTCGAAATCGACCAGCACGGTACTGCGTCCGGTGCGTGCCAAACTCAACGCCAACTGCGTGGCCAGCGTGGTTTTCCCTTCGCCGCCGACCGCGCTAGAGATCATAATGACGCGGCATTGTTCCAGATTGGCTTTGCGAAGCAGCCGGGCCATGACGCCGTCCACCGATTCGGTCAGCCGCAGATGCCAAACGCGATACCGCGACGACGGCGACGCCATTTCACGGATCACGCGGGCTGGAATCAGCGGCACCGAACCGATCACCGACAGGTGCAATCCTTTCGACACGTCGCTCGCCGTGTTGATGCGCCGTATGCGGATATCCAACAGTACGATGAGAAACGCTGGAAGGAGCATGGCCGCCAGCGTTGAAGCGCCCGTCAGCGCCAACCGCAGCCCCGTATTCGAGGGAAGCAGGGGGACTTCCGCCGGCTGCAACGAGGTGATTCGCGACGTGGATTTCTGTTCCGCCTCCAATTTTTCACGCTCGGCGTTGAAATTCGAGCATGTCACCTCAAGACGCTTGAGCTCGAGCTTCAGCATCTCGACATCGAGGCTGGCAGTGCCGAACTCTTCGGCGGCCTTGCGCATTTTTGCAATCGGCAACTCCGCGATGCGCTGTTGCTGCTGCATGGTCAGCAACGAGCTCTCTAATCTCACAACCTCCATCTGGATGACCCGGCGAGTCCTCTGCCGAGCCTTCTTCTCTATTTCCGCGATCTGGTCGTCATATTGCTTCTGAAGCATTTCCACTTCCTCGGTAAAGTGGGTGACATGTGCGCTTTTCACGCCTTGCTTGGCGTGCAATTGCGTGTCCGACGCCATCATTTTCTTCATGGCCAACTCGGTGGCCAACTGGTTTGCCACCGGGTCCATTCGGATCAACATGTCCAGATCGCTGGCGGGAACGTTTGCCTCATCCGCTTTCGACAGAAGCGCTTTTTGTCCGGCCAAATCCGCCTGGAGCTTGCCCATTTCAAACTGCATCCTTGCAAGCTCTTGGGTATGAAGCAACAACTCTTCAAGAGCGAACTTTTGGTGCTGTGTCAGCACGTCCGTTTCCGACAGGCCGCCGTTGGCGCCGACCAAATTTTTCAACTGTTCCCTTTTGGTGCGAATTTCCGATTCTTTCACATCGCATATTTTGACCAAGTCGAGACAACGGGCGAGCTTTTGGGAATTTTCTTTGTCGACCACCTCCGTCATGTAGGCGTCCACGACGGCCCGCACGAGCACCGCGGCCTCGTTGGGATCTTCGCGCGTCAAACTCACAAGCATCACTTCGGCCTTGCTCGGAAACGTGACATTCAGCCGCTTTTCGAGCCAGTCCACCGGATCGCCGCTGTCTTTTTGTTCCTGAATACAGGGCAAATTGGTGACTTCCGGCCTGCGAAGCGCCGCTATCAGCACCAACCGGTTGCGAATCAACTCGGTTTGCGTGTTTTTATAAATCTCGAAGAAATCGCGGTTGACCGTGTCGGTGCCTGGCGTCAGGATCAAATTTTGCTGCATGGCCACGCGAAGCAGGGAGTTGGCGGTGTATTTGGCGCCGACGCCGAACCAAACGGCGGGGCCGGCCAGCGCTGCGCAAAACAGGCCGATTCCAAGCGCCAAAAACCAATGACGTCGCAATGCGTGCGCATAGGTCGTCAGGTCCGGCATCGCAGGTCCGGCCGACGCCGCCGAAACGGAAATGCCGTCGCTCTCGCCGTTGCCGCGTTCCACCATATTGGTCGCGTACGACGGCGACGGGCGCGGTTCGAGTGAATCGTTCGGCAACGGCAGATGGTCGTCATTCGCCATGTTTTTCTCTTCGGAGTTCCTAGGGACAATCAACGGATGCTTGTCTCTGCTTTTTTCTCGACTTCTCTCGACTTCACGCTCTCTCAAACAGTTATTTTGGTCGTTTTCATCTCAGTCAGCTGGCGCGTCGCTTGTTTCCCGATTGCGGCGCGTCCGGTCGATCGCCTGCCGCCAACGGCCGATCCGGCAACGGTTCGATCAGCAACTTGGAAAGCAAATACACTTCCAGAAGGAGCAATAGCAAGCCGATGGGCATCATGCCGACGTAGCCGACCACGTGGTGAATCGTCTCGCAGACTTTTTCCGCCTCTTCGCCCGAATACCAATGCAAGGCGATTTCGCCGAATACCGCCGTTAGCACGATTCTCGCCACGTTGGAAGCAATGGCGATGGGCAAGACGCTGGCGACGATCAGCAACTTTTCCCACAACGGCTTGCGGATGACGAAGGCCGTCCCGACGCAGAGCGCCAAGAACAACATCAACATGCGCAAACCGCTGCATGCTCGTTCCACGTCCAGCGGTCGCGGCGGATTGCCCACGTAGATGACATGGCCCGATACGACGGCGGGCAGCCCCAGCGTTTGAACCACATAGCCGCTCGCCTTGGCGGCGATTGTTTGCAGGTGTTGGCTGAGAAACCCTTGGGCGACGCCCGGCAACGGGATCATGAATGCCAAAAACAAGATCGCCGGCCACGACCAACGGAATCCTTGCCAACCGCCCACGAACAACGCCACTCCGGCGATGAATGGAAGCATCGTCATTTCGATCAGGCCGTCGATCTTGAAGTACACCGAAATCCATCGTATGATCGCCCAAACTGCGAAAAACGCCAATCCCCAAAGGCTTCCGCGGTCGGTAAACGGCGTTATCACGTCGCGGCGCGCCCACAGAAGATATGCGGAGAAAAGCGGCACGAAAAAGCAGTGCTGATAGTCTTCTTTCGACTTCCACACGCCCACCAAATGCACCAGCGATCCCCAATAAAACCACACGAAAATCGCCGCCAACACCAGCCACGCCGCCAGAACCGCCGGCTTGGGCGACAATCGCCGCAAATCTTCTTGCCATGTACGGGTTGGTGCTGTCTTCTGTTCCATATGTCACCGGAAAAATCGTTGGCAAAACAAACGATCAGGATCAAGAGCAAAGGGCGTGCCGTACCCGCCTTTCACGCGGTTTTATTCCTATCGCACCGGCTGTGACGCTTGTAAGGCGGTGGAAGGCAAGAAGCATGGCACGCTTCTCGTTATTTTTGCAACGCCCACGTTGACGGAAGACATCAATACGTCCTCTTGAAAGCATCACGTACTCGGCTGAAAGGGCTGCGGGAAAAGACACCCCCACTCCGGCGTCGCTAGCGCGGCCGAAGGCGTCGGAAGGCGATGTCCCCTAAACCCCTTTAGTTTGATCGAAATCAACACAATTG
>CAZWNM010000102.1:0-3884 GCA_964635765.1 uncultured Planctomycetaceae bacterium
TTTGCCCCTATTATTGGCAAAACCTCGCACCCCCTCGAAAGAGTTTTGGCGAAGAGCGATGCGCGCCGCGACCGCCTTTTCGTCGCGGCGGGTGAACATAACGTGTTTGTAGAATGTCAGTTACGAGATGAATAGGTCGTAAAAAACGCCGGCAAAGCGACCACCGCGTCCCCCTCGAATGGCAGCGTCTTGGTTGTATGCGATCCGACGCCTGCCTAAAATGGAGGTGTTATGGCTGCCGCAATTGCCTTATCGCCGTTCAATAGCTGGGAAACCGTTCGGTGTGAATTGCTGCACACCAGGGTTTGCGATCTCGGTCTGAAGATCGAAGGTTCGCCATTGGAACCGTACACGACCCGGCTCAATCGAGAGTTCGAGGCGAAGGGGATCGACTTTCGGCCGGCGTTCTATTTGACCGATTGCTGGGGCTGTCCCGATCGCGTGCCGGTCATCGGCATTCCGTTCTATCTGGCCGACAAACGCTTGGCTCGGATCGAGGAGGAGCAAACCGGCGAGATCGAGGACGAGTCGATGGCGATGATGTTGCTGCGGCACGAGGCGGGCCATACGGTCAGCTATGCCTATCGGCTTTGGAAAGACCCGGCGTGGGTGGAGATTTTCGGGCCGTTCTCGAGGCCCTACCGCGAGGTGTTCCATCCGCTGCCGCAAAGCCGCGATTTCGTGCGTCACGTTCACGTAAGCCAATACGGCCGGACCTATGCCCAAAAACATCCCGACGAGGATTTCGCCGAGACGTTCGCCGTTTGGCTGACGCCGCGATCGGCCTGGCGCCGGAAGTATCGCTTTTGGCCGGCGCTGAAGAAGCTCAAGTACGTCGATGCGATGATGCGGCGAATCGCCCATCGGAAGCCGCGAAAGACCAGCGGCAAGTTGTTGAACCCCATTGAGGAGATGACCATGCCATTGGCCGAGCATTATGGGCAGCGAGCCGAGCGGTTTCGCGCGGCGGCGCAGGGGTTTGTCGACGACAAACTACGGACCGTTTTCCCGCGCATGATCGGCAATTCGGCGATGGCCGCCCGGGATTTGTTGCGCAAATATCACAACGACTTGCTGGAACGGCTCGTGCGTTGGTCGTCGTTGGACGCGAACGACGCCGAAGCGATTTTGGTGAAGTTGGAAGACCGGGCCGGTGCGTTGCGATTGCGGTTTCCCCAGCGTCAGGCGGACGAAAAGCTGCTCGACATGGCGGCGATGGCCACGGCGTTGGCGGTCGAATTCGCCTATTGCGGCCGGTTGATGGGCTGATGTCAAGGATCACGAAAAGAGGACGCACCCTCTCTGCCGGGCCGTTATTTTATCGCCGCTTCTTCGCTGAGAACGGCTTCCAGGCCACGGGCAATCAGCTTCGTGCGCTGCGTGCGAAGTTTTTTGGCCAACCGGTCGGTTTTCTTCAATAACCCCTTTTCAATGCTGACCGAAATGATTTGCACGCCTCGGCCTTGCTTCGGCCTGCCGCGTTTTTGCTTCGCCTTGCGCCATTGCCGTCGTTCCTCGGGCGTTTGCTCCCGGGATTGATCGATGACGCATTCGCGGTCGAATTGGGCGGTGGCGGCGGCCAATTCCTTGGCATTCATCAACGGATAAGGCTTACTGTGTTTTTTCATCGGCCCATGATCCTCCGAAATCGCCTTTTCTCTTGTTCCGTAAGCGGTCTGGCGTGAATGATGTAGATGAAATCGTCCTCGTCGAGAAAAAAGATTACCTGAAGCAACCTGCCGCCTTTTCCTCGCCCCCAAACCAGTCGCTTGTCATCTTCAATCAAGCGTGGAAACGGCGATCGTGTGGTTTCCACGACGCGTTCGGCTTCCTCGGGCGTCACTCCGTGCTTCTCGACATGCTCCTCGTTCCATGCGTTCCAGCGGAAATCCATGAAGCGAGGCTCCTATTTTCTTATACAACAAATATCTGCGTTTGTCAATCGTTTTTGGAATCAAAAATTGGGGCGACAGCTTTTCGACTGTCGCCCCAACGAAAAACGCTCTTTGCGGAGTTTGTCGTTCTCGGCGTGCCCCACTTTCTACTTTTTGTGACAGCAGCAACAGGATTTCGCCGGAGCCGAATCCGCCGACTTTGCCGCCAGTTCGAGTGCGACCAAATACGGAACCGGCTCGCTGCCAAGCGCGTTCAACACCGTGCCGCCGGCCGTGAAACAGTACGTAATCCAATCCAGCTTCCCGTACCGCTCCAGCGCCGTGCCGCCTTCGCCGCCGCCGACGTATACCTTGATGCCGGCGTCCGTCATCCGCTTCAGTTGCGACATGAACTTCCGCGTGCCGTTCTCGAACCGCGGGTCTTCGAACATGCCGAACACGCCGTTGTGGAACACCACCGCCGCCGGACGGTCCGACTCGTGGGCCGCAATAAACTCCGTCACCGTTTTTTCGTACAACTCGCTCGAAGCCGGACCAACGTCGAATTGCTGATTGCCCTGTCCGATCTTGTCCGACACTTGCCCGTCTTGCAACACGAAATCGACCGGCAAAACGAACTCGATGCCCTTCGCTCGGCCGTCGGTAATCATCCGCTTCGCCTGCTCGATGCGCTCCGCCGGAATGTAATACGGCTTGTCCTTACGGGCCGGGTCTTGCGAAACGCCGAGGTCGAACGGTTTTCCGGCCAGGTCGGCCGCCGCTTTCGTCAAAGCCGCCGCCAGCGAACCGGCAGCAATCACCTTGCGAATCTTGCCGCGCGAAATCATCGCCTGCAGATCGTCAAGCTTGTCGATCTTCAAGCCGCTGAAAATCACCAACTGGGCATTCATGCATTCCTTCAAGTGGCCGTCGAACTGCTCGGCCTCGTAAATGCCGAGGGCGACCTTTTCCATCGCGGCGGGCACGACGACGCTCGACGCATCGAGACTTCCGGCCGAAAACGCTTCGTGAATATAAACCTTCGCTACCTTTTGGACGAACTCGTTGGCCAGCTTGGCGAGATTCGGGGCGAGCCGATCGACATCGGCCGCCTTGGCCTTCCAAAGCACGCGCTCGATGTCGTACTTCCGCGTGTTTTCCAACACGATGACGCTGCCCGGCTTGCTGTCGGCAATCGTCTTGGCGGCCTCGTCCTTGATGGTCACGGTGGCCTGATCGAGCCAATCGGCGATGAACGTGACGGGGCTGCCGAGGATTTCGCCCAGCCGGGCGGCGACCTTATTAAGCGACTTTTCCGGCTCGCGTCCGACATGTCCGAAAATCACCTGCTTCCAGCCGCGATCTTGGCCGAACTTGAGCGTGTCTTTCATCGACCGCAGGCGGATATCGCCCTCACCGACGGTTTTGCCCGGCTTGGCGTCCACATCGCCGCGAATGAGCACCGCCGTGCCGCTCGGCAGGTTTTTGAGGCTATCCAAACGCGGGATGCCGGCGAGATATTGTTCGAGGGTTAACCGCGGTGCGTTCGGATCGCCGCCCAGCAGTTTGCGGCACCAAGCCGCCATCGCTTCCGTCGTAATCGGCATAAAAAATCTCCGTTTTTCAGTAACAGCCCAAGGGATGTGGTAATTGCCTTCCAAATAATCGCCACTAAGATACCAAATTGCCGGGCGTTCGGCCAGAGGGCGGGTGACGAAAACTCTCGAGGACGACATACCGCAGCGGGTGGGTGGCACAATACCGACGCAATCGGTAAAATGCATAGGTCGAAATGAGGAGGTTGTTTCCATGATGCAAACACTATTGGCCGTCGTGCATGACGGCAAAATCGTGCTTTCCGAACCTGCGGACTTGCTCGAAGGCACGAAGGTTTTGGTGACATTCTTGCCCGATGAAGACCGTCGGTTCTGGACGGAAGCCAGTCAAAAATCGCTCGATGCGGTTTGGAACAATGCCGAGGATGACGCTTATGCACAACTTCTCGAAAAA
>CAZWNM010000102.1:3894-6736 GCA_964635765.1 uncultured Planctomycetaceae bacterium
GTGATCCTCGTCCGTTATCCGTTTTCAGACCTGACGGCCGCCAAAATTCGTCCGGCGATTATTGTCGGGGTCGCGCATCGCTCCGACGATTGTCTGATTGTTCCGCTGACAAGCAAAACCAATGGTTTGTGCAACGGCGAATTTGTGCTTGCGGAGTGGCAAGCCGCGGGCTTGAATGTTCCCTCGGTGGCAAAACGCGGCATTTACACCGTTCACCACAGCCTCGTTCTCAAGTCGGTCGGCCGATTGTCACCACAAGATGCAAAACGGCTGGATCAATCTCTGCGGGATTGGCTCGGATTGTAGAATCGCACCGCGATACTGAAAGTCTCGTAGAAACAACCGCAAAAAAAGTGAATCCGTTTCACGAAATCATCTCCCCATCCACTGCCGGCACCACAGCTCGAAAATCAGCAGCGACCAGAGCCGATAGCCATGGTTGAAACGGCCTTCTTGCTGTTCGGCCCAAAGCTGCGCGATTGATTCCGGCTGGAAATAACCCCGGGCGAGCGTTTGGGCGTCGAAAAGAATGTCGTGCGTGAAATCGCGCAACTCGTGGCGAAACCAGTGGTCCAGCGGCACGCCAAAGCCCATTTTTCGCCGTCGATTGATCGACTCCGGCAGCAAATCGCGGAACGTTTCGCGCAAAATCAGCTTGCCGCGGCCGTGGCGGAATTTCAAGCGGCGAGGCATGCGCGCGGCAAGCTCCACGACGCGATAATCCAAATACGGCTGCCGGCATTCCAAGCCGTGCGCCATCGACGCGATATCGACCTTCGTCATCAAATCGCACGGCAGATACGTCGTCAGATCGGCCAAACTGAACGCCGTCACCGCGTCGCGGCGATTGCAGCGGGCCAGGCCGGATCGCAAAAAATCGAGCGGGTCTTGCGCCGGCAATTGCGACATGAAACTTTCGGAATAAAGCGACGCCCGACGCGCCTCGCCGAAAATGGCGATCCATTCCAAATAGCGACGCGACGGCGGCTGGCCGAGCATTTCGGCAAAACGCTTGAACTGCCGCAGCCGCGATTTCTGCCGCGTGCTCGTCGGGATTTTCTGCCAATATCGCCCGGCCAACAGCGTGCGAACCATCGAAGGCAGCCGGTCGAAACCTTCGGCAAACCACACGGCCAAATAGCGCGGATAGCCGGCGAAAAGCTCGTCACCGGCGTCGCCCGTCAACGCCACCGTGACCTGCTGCCGGGTCAGTTGCGAAACGTACCACGTCGGCACGGCCGAACTGTCGGCGAACGGCTCGTCGTAGTGCCAAACCAGTTTCGGCAGAATGGCCATCGCGTCCGGTTGCACCTGAAACTCCTGGTGGATCGTGCCGAATCGCTCGGCCGCCGTTCGGGCGAAGCTGGTCTCATCGAACTCTTTGACCGGGAACCCGATCGAGAACGTGCGAACCGGCTCGCGCATCAGTTGCGACATCAGCCCGACGATGATGGTCGAGTCGATTCCGCCCGAGAGAAACGCGCCGAGCGGCACGTCGCTTTGCAGCCGCATTTCGACGGCCGAGGTCAGCAGCGAGCGAAGTTCTTCGGCGTAATCGGCGGCCGGCCGATCGATCTCCTCATTAAAATCGGGTTGCCAATACGAGCGCACGTCGAGCCGGTCGTCGCGCCACACCGCCACGTGGCCCGGCGGAAGTTTGGCGATGCCGCGAAAGATCGTTCGCGGATGCGGCACGTATTGATACGTCAGATATTCGTCCAACGCCTGCGGGTCGATCTCGCGCGGCACGTCGGGCAATTCCAAAATGCTCTTCAATTCGCTGGCGAACGCCAGCCGGCCCGGCTCGCAGCGATACACCAGCGGCTTTTTGCCCAGCCGATCACGGGCCAAAACCAACTGCCGCCGCCGGGCGTCCCACAGGGCAATGGCGAACATGCCGTTCAAGTGCTTGACGAACTCCGGCCCTTCGTCTTCATATAGATGCACCAGCGTTTCGGTGTCGCTATGGGTGCGGAACCGATGGCCGGCGCCTTCGAGCCTGCGGCGCAGATCGCCGTAGTTGTAGATTTCGCCGTTGAAAACGACCCAAACCGTTTCGTCCTCATTCGCAATCGGCTGCTGCCCGCCCGCGAGGTCGATAATGGCCAATCGACGATGTCCGAGCGCGACGCCGGGCAGGGCGGTCGATTCGGAAAAAAAAGTCCCCTCGCCGTCGGGCCCGCGATGGCGTAAAACGTCGATCATCCGTTGGAGCGTTTCCCGCTCCACGCTTTTGTTCGCATCGTTCCAAGCCGCGCCGGCAATACCGCACATATAAGGCTATCATAACCCTCCGATTGCAGCAAGGCAAGTTGCTTTCCAAATGGAAAATTGATCGGCCTTGGCGTCCAGCAACGGGGTGTTGACGCAAGTCCTTGTCCCGCTTAGAATCAGACGGAAAGGAACGTCGGTCAACGGCCTGCGTAGGCAACGCCCGATTGCGACCTTCAGGAACTCGTTTCCGTCAAGGGAGTGCAGGTTCAGCCCTGTCTTTGGCGTTTTTTCAATTTTAGGAGGAAAATCATGGTTTCCCGTAGAGATTTTCTCGCATCTTCCGCCGCCACGGCGGCTATTCTTGCCACAGGAAAAACCGTCGTTGCCGCTGATAAAAAGAAACTTCCCGTTTGTTTCTTCGACATCGCCATCGACGGCAAGGCGGCAGGCCGGATTGAAATGGAATTGCGGTCGGATGTCGTGCCGAGGACGGCCGAAAACTTCCGCGCCCTTTGCACCGGCGAAAAAGGATTCGGTTATAAGGGAAGCGCATTCCATCGGGTGATTTCAAACTTCATGTGCCAAGGCGGCGATTTCACGCGCGGCAACGGCACCGGCGGCAAGTCGA
>CAZWNM010000103.1:0-3844 GCA_964635765.1 uncultured Planctomycetaceae bacterium
TGGATTTTTTGCTTGGGCAAACGATCGAACGTGAGCAACCGAATAACGCGAGGCACTTGTATCTCGAAATTGACGGCGCGAATCCAATCGTCGTCCGATTGTTTCTGTTCGGCGCGCAATTCGCTCATTTCACGCCACGAATCGAACGAATAGACGGCGAATTTGCCTTCTTCGAGATGGACGACTTCGGCCAATTCGCGGCAAAGGAGCCCAAAAGCCCGGCGTACATTGACTACGTGAACGGCCATGTAGAGCCGATTGAGCACCAGAACGCTGCAACTTAGGGCGGCACTGGGCGAAGAAGATGCAGCCGGCGGGGGAGCCGCGGCATGGCGCGAGACGGCGGCATCGCATGGCGACCCATGCGCCCGAACACAGCGCGCGGCGGCTGCGGTAGGCCCTTGCACGTCCATCTCCTTTGTCCAATCATTGCTGCGACGCGGCGGCGCCGTTTGCGACGCGACGGCACGACAACTTTCGCATTATAGCCGATTTTTCGGGCTCGTGCCAGCGAGGTTGGAAAAAATTATTTATGAAATTTTGGTGAAGGTCGGCTTGCCAGCCACCCGGCTTTCGCATTAGGATGGCTGGTATCAGTTGTGGAACAACTTTTTCAAACACGTCGGCATTCGCGCCGACCGCTGACTAGGAGCGGGGGAAATGATTCGGTACTCATGCGACCTATGCAAGCGTGAACTCGATCCGCAAGACGATCTCCGTTACATCGTCAAAGTGGAAGTCTACGCCGCCTTCGATTCGGCCGCAGGATGCGGCGACGATGAAGACCGCGATCACCTCGAAGAAATCCAAGACGTTCTCGAGCGCATGGACGATGCGTCCGGCAGCGAGATCGGCGACGAGGTGTATCAGAAATTGCGATTCGATCTCTGTCCCGAGTGCCGCAAGAAGTTTGTGCGGAATCCGCTCGGGCGGGAAGTCGCCAAAGCGTTTGGATTCAGCGCAAACTAAAGGCCAAAAACGACGCCGGCGAAACTGGTGAGGGCGTCGTTTTTGCGGACGGAGAGTTCACGATGCGAACGACACGAACCGTCGTCGCCGCTGCTGCGGCGATTTTCTTGATCGGCGGCCAATCGCCGGCGGCCGATAGCGCTGCTCGAACCGGCAAGACAAATAAAAAATCGGCCGGCGTTTGCGCCGTGAACGATTTCAGTTCCCCGCACTTCTTGCTTCACACCGATCTCACGGCCCGAGAGGCGAAGGAGTTGTTGCGGCAATTGGAGGACGAGCAAAAGTTGCTCGCCGCATATTGGGGCCGCCCGCCCTCGGGCGTTCTCGAATGTTACATCGCCAAAAACTTTTCGGCGTGGCCGAAGGATGTGACGAGCCAAATGGAGCCGGATGGCGTGGCGAAAATCGCCGAGGGCGCCGGCGTTTGCATCGCCGAAATCCTCTCGTCCCGCAATCGTTTTTTGGCCAAAAGCCATCTCTACGCCGTTGCCAAAGACAACTTGGGCGCCCAGGTGCCGCTGCATGAAGCCGTGCATGGCTATTGCCAGCAAACCTTCGGCCGCACCGGGCCGCGATGGTACGCCGAAGGCATGGCTGAAATCGGGCACTATTGGGTCGCGGGCCATAAAGGCGTCAACGTGCCCGAAATCCTCATTCAGTATTTGCACAAAGCCGAGCCGCGGAGCATCGCAAGCCTCATCGACGCCAGGGAAACCACCGGCGGCACGTGGGAGGACTATTGCTGGTGGTGGTTTCTTTGCACCACGCTCGAAAACAATCCCAACTACACCCAACAGTTCCGCATCTTGGGCAACGAGGTGTTGTCGGGCAAACGCACGACGTTTCAACAAACGTTTTCTTCGCAAATGGACGAGATGACCTTCGAGTACAATCTCTTCCTGAAACATTTGCAGAACGGCTACCGCGTCGATCTTTGCGCGATCGATTGGACCCGCAAGTTCAACGCGATTACGCCCGCCGCGAACCATACCGTCTCGGTTCTGATTTTCGCCGAGCGCGGCTGGCAGCCGTCGGGCGTGACCGTTTCCGCCGGATTGGCCTATTCTTACAACGTCGCCGGCACGTGGCGAACGGCGAAAAATGCCACGGCCGTCAATGCCGACGGCGACAACAGCGACGCCGGCAAACTCGTCGGCATGATTGTGAAAGATTATGCGCCCGGCGAGGAATTCGATCTTGGCAAGTCGGGCGTTTTCACCGCGACATCGGACGGCAACTTGTACCTCCGCTGCAAACTCCCCTGGAAACAAATCGCCGCCGCCTCGGGTCGCGTCATCGTCAAGCTTCGCCTGCACGAAAAAGATTCCGCCGCGCCGGCGCCATTGCCGGAAAAAACGACGGAAAAAACACCCGACCGATCGTGAGCCATCCCATGCCTACTCTCGAAAGTCCGCCCGGGGCTGTCGTACGAATCGACGGCCGAGAATATCTTTATTTCGTCGGCACGGGCTATCTCGGGCTTCAAGGCAACTCGGAGGTGATCCGAGCCGCGTGCCAGGCCACCGCGAGGTACGGGCTTCACAGCGCGACGAGCCGCGCCGGTTTCGGCAACACCCCCCCTACCCTTGCTGTCGAACGCCGCGCCGCCGAGTTCTTCGGCTGCGAAGCGGCGTTTTATTTTTCCGCCGGCTACGCGAGCGCCGGCGTCTTGCTTCGCGCGGTCGAAAATCGCTTCGGTGCGTTGTTCCTCGACGAATATTCCCATTGCAGCGTGGCCGACGCGGCGCGGCAAAGTGGCCGGCCGACGTTTTCGTTTCGCCACCGCGACGCCGGCGATTTGGCCGATTGCTTGCGGCGGCGGCTTCCGCCCGGCGGCCGGCCGTTGGTGATGACCGACGGCGTGTTTTCCGTGCGCGGAACGATTGCGCCGCTGGTCGAATATCGCAAGATGCTCGTCGAATACGCCGGCTCGGGCGTGTTGGTCGATGACGCCCACGGCGTCGGCGTTTTGGGCTGCTGCGGCCGGGGAACGTTGGAGCATTTTGGTTTGTTGAAAGACGTGAATTCGTGCGATGATGTAAATGCCGGCGTCGCATTTTTGTTGTGTGCCGCGTTGAGCAAAGCCCTCGGCGGATTCGGCGGAATCATTCCAGGCTCACGGCGGTTTATCGAACAGACACGTAGCGCCTCGCATTGGTACGACGGCGCCACCGCCCCGCCGTCGCCCGTCGCGGCGGCGTCCGCCAGGGCGTTGGAATTGATCGAAGCCGATCCCGAGATGCGCGTGCGACTTTGGGCGAACGTGGCGCAACTGAAAACCGGCCTTCGCGCGTTGGGCTTCGATGTTGACGACACGCCGGTGCCCATTATTTATCTCGTCGTCGGCGATGCGGAAAACATGCAGCGCATCGAGGGCGAATTGATGCAACGCGGCATTGCCGTGGCGTACAAGTCGTCGTATTCCGGCGTCGATTCCAGCGGCGGCCTTCGCATCGCCGTCTTTGCCACGCACACGCCGGAACAAATCGAGCGGCTAATTTCTAATCTCCAATCTGTTCTTTAATCTCAAATCTCAAATGTACGCGCGGGGCAAACTCCGCCGCTTCACTTTCTAACCCCTAGCCCCTAGTCCCTAGCCCCTAAAATGTCTCGCCTCTCTACGGGAATCGACGGTCTCGACGAACTACTCGGCGGCGGCCTGTTGCCGGGCACGCTGACGGCCGTTGTCGGCTCGACCGGCATCGGAAAAACGCAGTTCGGAATCCAATTTGCCAACGCCGGCTTGGCGCAAGAGCGACATCGCGGCATTATTTTCGATCTCTGCTCGCGCGGCGATTCGCAAAACCACGCCGATTACGCCCGGCGCATGTGCGATTGGCAACTTCAGCCGGTCGATCCCGAGCGGCCGCTCGAC
>CAZWNM010000103.1:3944-6735 GCA_964635765.1 uncultured Planctomycetaceae bacterium
GATTTGTTCCGCGAGCGTTATCGGCTGAATGCCGACGCGATCGCCCGGCATGTGTACGAGCCGAACGAGATCGGCTGCATGTTGCTGATCACGTCGGCCGAAACGACGCTCGACGGACTCATGGAGCGTCCGTTGGAGGAAGGCGACGTGTTGAGCAACGCGAACACGATCATTCACTTGGGAAAAATCCGCGAGGGGAAGCGGTTTCGCCGCGCGATGTACATCACGAAGCATCGCGGCAGCGCCTGCGCCGACGAGATCATTCCGTACACGATCGATGATCGAGGGCTGAAGCTGGAGAGCTAGGGATTGGGGATTAGAAAAGGAACTGCGTGTGGTGCGGCCAACGCTTTTTCAGGAACCGTTGCCTGCCGCTTTCGGGTTACGATCTTTCGGGTTGCCTGTCATGCGTCGCTCGACGCCTTTTTGCATATTCCGCGGTGAATGTTTCTTGACTTTCCACCGTCCACCGTGATATAATTAGACTGTGCGAGAGTGAATTGCTCAAAGAACTCGAAACGGAGGGTGCATCGTGCAGAGTCCACCGGAGAGTTTGTGTTGAGGAGCGGATCGGCCGCTTCCTCGACGTGTAGAGTTGTGCAGGCCAACATCGTTCCTCGAGCAAAAGGAGAACCCCGCTTCATTTAGCGGGGTTCGTTGTTTCTTGAGAAAGGTCACCGGCACTCGCTTTGTTGGCAGGCTTGCCGCCGTTTATCGTACAAGGTAGAATAACCGCATGCTTCAATTGCTGACTCTGGAATACTGGCTTGACGAGGGTTGGTACGTCGGACGTCTCAAAGGCGTGCCCGGCGTGTTCAGCCAAGGTGAATCGTTGGCGAAACTCGAAGAAAACATCCGCGACGCCTATCGGATGATGGTGGAGGATGAAGAGCCGCCGCCTTCGGAAGCGCACACCAAGGAAATCGAGGTTTTGGTGTGAAACGCCGCGATTTCATCCGAGCATTGGAATCTTCCGGCTGCGTTCTTTACCGTCACGGAGGGCGTCACGACGTCTATGTTAATCCGCGAACCGGTCGCAAGTCGCCAATACCGAGACATTCCGAAATTCGGGATAGCCTTTGCAATTTGATCCGGCGGCAGCTTGGGCTTACGGCATAAACGGGGTCTATTTGGCCCGTTCTATTCCTGCCGCTCTTCTTGCTTTTCCGGCTTCTCGGCGATTTTGTCGAGTTTTTGCGGTAAACTCAGCACCGAACGCCAGATGTTCAGAATCAGATTGACGATGAGGAACAGCAGATACGCGGCCAGCGGTAGGCTCGCCGAGAGGATCAAGGCGTCCTCCACGAAGTTGACATTCATCCAGGCAATCGTCGGTCTCGTGAACGTCACACAACAAAGACAGCCTAAAGACAACGTACCGCACGCCACGCCGATGCCGAATGCCGCCGGCGCCAGCCGCATCAAGGCTTTCAGCAAAAAAGTCACCACGCCGATCATCTCGCCGCCCTGCAGCGGCTCGGGCGAAATAGAAATGTTCAGCGCCGCCGGGTTCATGGCGATTATCGATAAATAGACGCAAATCAGGAATATCACAATGCCCGGAAAAATTGGCAAGAACTGCGATATTTGGATTGCCATGGCGATCGAGTCAAGCAAAATGACGATGCCGGCCATTTTGCTTAACACCACGAGACAATCGGGCACAACCGTGGATGACAAGCTGCCGCTAACACTATCATTGAGTTCACGAAGAATTTTACAACACCTTTCGGCCACATATTGCAGTGTGATAAGAATCACCACGCTGGCGATGCCTGTCAAAATTAAAATGCCGCTGCTCGGCAGCATCGGCCCGGCGCCACCAGCGTCTGGGACGCTCTTCAGCACGAGAATTGTATAAAATATCGCCGCAAGCGCCGCCGCGACGAACAAGCCATACGATCCGCACTGCCGCAAGAACTTCGAGGTCGATTCGATAAACTTCGCGTCGAATCTCTGGCGATGGCGGTCGATGAGCTTATCGAAAAGATGTTTGCCGGCTTTTTTTTCGGCGAGAAGGCCGGAAGCCGCATGATCGGCGGCCGTCGTTCCAGGCGTTGCGGCGGCTGCATCGGCGGGCCCCCCTGCCCTGCCCTCTTCGTCAAACAGCCCTCGCACATTTTTCGCCGGCGACCATTCGGCCATGCCTTCGCGCCACACGAGATCGTCCGGCTTGATTTCGCCGGCCGTGGCCAGCCGCTTTAGCTCGACCGCCGAAACCGGACCGTTTTGTTTATTATCGCGGGCGTAGTACCATTCCACTTGATTCATGAGCGGTTCCTTTGGCTTCACGGCGTTTGGCGAACAAGGCTATTATACCATTTTATTACACATCCTCTGTTACACGCCCCACGATCCGTTTTTTCAGGCAAAACCCGCAAATTCGCCGCAGCAGGCCGCGGCAAGACAATCATGACAGATGCACGGCCGGCGGTTCGCGGTCTTCCGCGATTTTCAACGACTCGAACTCCTCTTCGTCTTCATCGTCTTCGGCGTTTTCCAATTTTGTGCGTTCGGCGCAATAGCCGGCGAGCTTGCCGAACATGCGGAAATACATGAGCCAGCCGACGGCGAAAACCACGGCCACTATCGTTGCGCGAACACGGAAGTCATTGAACAGCAACGAGGCCAGAACGAGACCAGCGAGGGCATGTCTGTTCATGGAAAACCTTTCTTCCCAGCCGTTGAAGACCCAGTCCACGCGGGACGGTCAGCCCAAGGACACTGCCACGATCTTGACTTGGCGGCCCAGGAAAGTCAAGCCGCTGCGCGTCCTTTGCCCAGATCTCCG
>CAZWNM010000104.1:0-6719 GCA_964635765.1 uncultured Planctomycetaceae bacterium
ACATCGGTCAAACCGCCATGACGCCGATCCCCGACGTTCGAGTCAAGCGGTGTGGCGATTTGTACCATCCAAAAAAGGTCACGCACGCCGCCATCGAGCTGGTCGATACGCCCGGCCTGAGCCGCACGCACGAGGGCAACGCCGCCCGCATGGGCGCGATCCGCGAGGCCGGCTGCCTCGTGTTCGTCGTCGCCGCGTTCGATGTCGGCGATCCGGCGGCCGATCTCCGCTCGTTCGACGAAGACCTCATTCTGGCCGACATGGAAATCATCACCAATCGGCTCCAAAAAGTCGAGGAGCAACTCAAAAAGCCGCTCCCGCGCACGGAACATCAATTGCTCGAAAGCGAACACGCCACGCTGAAGATCGTGCTCGACGCCTTGGAGTCGGGCCGGCCGCTGCGCGAATCGCACATGACTGACGATCAGCAGAAGGTCACGCGCGCGTTTCGCTTGTTCAGCGAGAAGCCGCGATTGGTGATTGTCAACACGGCCGATGACGAATTGAAACCGGAGCGTTTTGCGGGGCTTGCCACGCCCGACGTGCCGGTGATGGCCGTGCCCGCCGGCTTGGAATTGGAGCTTTCCAAAATGACGGCCGAGGAAAGGGCGGAATTCATCGCCGAGATGGGCATCACGGCCGCCGACCGCGATCCATTCATCCGCACGCTTCTGAAAACCTCGCGGCAAACGACGTTTTTCACCGCCGGCGAGCCGGAAGTTCGCACGTGGCTTTTGCACGAGGGCGGCACGGCCTTGGACGCGGCCGACGGCATCCACACCGACCTCGCCCGCGGTTTCATCCGCGCCGAAGTGATGACCGTGACCGATTTGGTTCGCTTGGGCAGCGAGCGCGAAGTGAAGGCGCAGCGTCTATTGCGGCAAGAGCCGAAAGATTACGTGGTGAAGGACGACGATATTTTATTGATTCGATTCAGCGTGTAAAACATTGGAGAGAAATACGTGCGAGACTTGACTCCTCGGCAAATTGTTGACGAACTCGACCGGCACATCGTCGGCCAGGACGCGGCCAAACGCGCGGTGGCCGTCGCCATCCGCAATCGCTGGCGGCGGCAGCAACTCGAAGGCGATATGCGGCAAGAGGTCGCGCCCAAGAACATCATGATGATCGGCCCGACCGGCGTCGGCAAAACGGAAATCGCCCGGCGGCTCGCCAAATTGACCGGCGCGCCGTTCATCAAGGTCGAAGCCACGAAATACACCGAGGTGGGCTACTACGGACGCGACGTCGAAAGCATGATCCGCGAGTTGGTCGAAAACGCCATCGGAATCGTCCGCGAGGACGAACGCGAAAAGGTGAAGGCCGAAGCGAAACGCCGCGTCGACGATCGACTGCTCGAACTGCTCGTGCCGGCCCCGCCCGCGTTCGATTCCACGCCCGACGGCCCCGATTCCGCCGAACGCTACGAACGCACGCGCGAAAAAATGCGGGCGATGCTCGCCTCGGGCGAAATGGAGCAGCGGCACGTCGAGATGACCGTCGAGCAGCGAACGGTGCCGGTGATGCTTTCCGGCGTCGGCATGGAGCAGATGGACATCGACCTACAAGGCATGTTCGAGAAGATTTTGCCCAAAAACACCGTGCGGCGGGATACGACCGTGGCCCAGGCGCGCGAAATCCTCTTCGAGCAAGAGTGCGAATCGCTCATCAACCAGGAAAAAGTGAACGCCGCAGCCATCGAACTGGCCGAAAACGTCGGCATCATCTTCATCGACGAACTCGACAAGGTCGTGGCGAGCGAGCAGACGCACGGGGCCGACGTTTCGCGCCAAGGCGTGCAGCGCGACTTGCTGCCGATCGTCGAGGGCACGACCGTGCAAACCCGCTACGGCTACGTGCGGACCGATCACATTCTTTTTGTAGCCGCCGGCGCGTTTCATCGCGCGAAGCCGAGCGACTTGATGCCGGAGCTTCAAGGCCGGTTTCCGATCCGCGTGGAGCTCGAGGCGTTGACGAAGGCCGATTTCGTTCGGATTTTGACGGAGCCGAAAGGCGCGCTGACGAAGCAGTACGAGGCCCTTTTGGCCACCGAAGGCGTCGAGTTGGCGTTCGACGCCGGCGCGATCGACATGCTGGCCGAGTATGCGTTCGAGGTGAATCAAACGACGCAGAACATCGGCGCCCGGCGGCTCTACACGATCATGGAGCGATTGCTCGAAGAGTTGAGTTTCGAGGCGCCCGACATGAAACACGGCCGCGTTCCGATCAATGCCGCCTATGTGAAAGAGCGTCTCGCCGAGTTGACGAAGGACGAAGATTTGAGCAAGTTCATTTTGTAAGATTTTGTTGGACAAAAAAGATCGTGAAAGTTTCCAATTTGGCAAAGCGGCACGGAACGCAAGGGCTTCCCGGCATGGACAATCAAGCGACTCGCAAAGTAACGATCATCAATCCGGCGGGCTTGCACGCCCGGCCGAGTTTGGCGGTATTGCAAACGGTTCGCAACTCGAAATCGAAGGTCGAGGTCAGCACGCCGCACGCGTCGGCCGACGGGAGCGACATTTTGCAACTCCTCTCGCTCGGCGCCACGCACGGCACCGAATTGACCCTGACGGCCACCGGTCCCGACGCTGAGGAAGTGCTCGAAGCCTTGGCCGTGCAATTCGCCGACGGATTCGGGCTGTGCGATAAGCCCTAATTGTTTCCTCTGCGTCTCGGCGTCTCGGCGGTTTTTTATTTATTGTCTTCAGTTGCGATCTTGCCGAACAGCGTAAACGCATCGGCCCGCTCGATCGTCACCGGCAAAATCTGTCCGGCCATTTCTGGCCGCCCTTCAATAAAAACGATCCGATCGCAAGTCGTCCGGCCGATCAATTGCACGGTCCCCTCGCTCCTTGGGAGAGGGTTTTCAATAAGAGTCCCCTCGCCCCTTGGGAGAGGGCTAGGGTGAGGGCTTTCCGCCGCTTCGCCCTGCTTCGCCCGTTTTTTCGTCACCTTGCTCGGGCCCTCGACCAAAATCTCGACCGTGCGGCCCAAGAACGGCTGATTGTCTTCCAGGCAAATCGCATCTTGAATCGCCAGCAGTTCGTTGTTCCGCCGCCGCTTCACGGCCTCGGAAATGTCGTCCTCAAAAAGTTCCGCTGCCTTCGTGCCGGGCCGGCCGCTGTACTTGAAAATGAAACTGTTTTTGAATCGAGCCTCGCCGACCAGTTCGGACGTTTGCCGAAAATCCTCTTCCGTCTCGCCGCAAAAGCCGACGATGAAATCGCTCGTCACGGCCGCGCCCGGCACAAAATCTCGAATCCTCGCGAGCATCGCGCGGTATTCCTCGACCGTGTAGCCGCGTTTCATTCGCTGGAGCACCGCGTTCGAGCCGCTTTGGGCCGGAACGTGAAAATACGGCGAAACCTTCGGCAAATCGCGCACCGCCGTCAGCAGCCGATCGGTCATGTAACGCGGATGGCTCGTGACAAACTTGAGCCGCCGAATGCCTTTGATCTCATGAAGCATCGCGAGCAGATCGGCCAGCTCGACCGTGCGCGAGCCGGACGTGTCGCGGTAGCTATTCACGGTTTGGCCCAGCAGCGTCGCTTCGACGCAGCCGTCGTCGGCCAAGCGGCGAACTTCCTCGACGATTTCCGCGGCCGGGCGGCTTTGCTCCGGGCCGCGCACCAGCGGCACGATGCAATACGTGCAAAAATTATCGCAGCCGAACATGATCCGCACCATCGCCTGATGCGGAATCGGCCGCGTTGTCGGCGGACGATGCGGCGAAAACGTGACGAAACTCCGCTCGACCTTCGCCCGCGGATTGCCGAGCCGGTCGAGACTGACTTCAACCTTCGGGCCGCCGCCGGCGGCCGCGTCTTCGATCAGCGACGGCAGCCGATCGAGCAAGCCGGGTCCGAGAACGATATCGACATGCGGCGCGCGTCGCAGGATTTCGTGCCGATCTTTTTGCGCCATACAGCCGAGGACGCCGATAATCATTGCCGGCCGCTGGTCCTTCAGTTCCTTCAGCCGGCCCAGGGCGCTGTAGATTTTGTCTTCGGCGTGTTGGCGAACGCTGCACGTGTTGAGCAGAACCACGTCGGCGCGGCTAGGCCCGGCGACTTGCTCGTAGCCGGCGCCGAGCAATTCGGACGCGACCAGTTCGCTGTCGAGCACATTCATCTGGCACCCGACGGTTTGGAGATAAAAGCGGCGCGGCATGGCGTTATTTCTCTTTTTTCAACGTTTCCTGCCACTGGCCGATCCACTGCAATGCTTGAATCGGCGTGAGGTTGTTCACATTCAATTGCCGTAGTTCGTCCAAAAGCGGATGATCGGCCGGGCCGAACAGCGTCAGTTGCAAGTGCGTTTTTCGCGGCTCTTTCGTCGACCGTGCGATCTTTGCGCGGCCGGCGTTATCGAGATGTTCTTCTTCGAGTTGGGCCAAAATCTCTTTCGCCCGCTCGATCACCTCGCGCGGCACGCCGGCCAATCGGGCAACGTGAATGCCGTAGCTTTTGTCGGCCGCGCCCTCGACGATCTTGTGCAGAAAAATCACTTCCTCTTGCCACTCGCGCACCGCCACGTTCAAGTTGGTTACGCCCGGCAACGATTTTTCCAAGTCGGTCAACTCGTGATAATGCGTGGCGAACAGCGTGCGGCAGCCGACGTGCTCGTGCAAGTATTCGACGACCGCCCAGGCCAACGACATGCCATCGTACGTGCTGGTGCCGCGTCCGATTTCGTCCAAAATCACGAGACTTCGCCGCGTGGCCGTGTTCAGAATCCGAGCCGTCTCGGTCATTTCGACCATGAAAGTGCTTTGCCCGCGGGCGAGTTCGTCGCTCGCTCCGACGCGGGCGAAAATCCGATCGGCCACGCCGATGGTCGCCTCGCGCGCCGGCACGAAACTGCCGATCTGCGCCATCAGCGTCAAGAGCGCCACTTGCCGGATGTACGTGCTTTTGCCCGCCATGTTCGGGCCGGTAATCAAAAGGATCGAACCCCCGGCCTCGTCAACCTTTGTTGGGATGGTAGTTGCACTGCCATCCCCATTTGCAGGTGCGGCAGTACAACTGCCACACCAACTTATATTATTTCCGGCCATCGTGTCGTTCGGCACGAACTTTCCGTCCGGCTCGACGATGTCCAACACGGGATGCCGCCCGTCGATGATTCGCAACACCGGCTCCTCGACGACCTCCGGCCGGCAATAATTCCGCTGCCGAGCGAGATCGGCCAATGAAGCGAGCGTGTCAATTTCGGCCAATGCCGCCGCCGTCGCTTGCATCCGCCGCCGGTCGGCCGCCACGACGCCGCGTAGCTCTGAAAACAACGCATATTCCAGCTCTTTGGCCTTTTCGTCGGCCGTCAAAACTTTCTCCTCGTATTCCTTCAACTCCGGCGTGATGTATCGCTCGGCGTTTTTAACCGTCTGCTTGCGAATGTATTCCGGCGGAATCCGTTCGCGGTTCGCGTTCGTGATCTCGATATAGTAGCCGAACACCTTGTTGAAACCCACCTTGAGCGTCGAGATGCCGGTCCGCTCGATCTCCTGAGCCTGATAATTGGCGATCCACTGCTTGCCGCCGTGGGCCAACTCGCGCCGGGCGTCCAACTCGCCGCTAAAGCCGTCGCGAATAAAACCGCCCTCGGTCACGGCCAGCGGACATTCGTCGGCCAACGCAGCGGCCAGCGTCGCGCACAATTCGTGACACGGATCAATCACCGCTTCCAGTTCGATCAACAGTTGACACTGCCGCTCGGCGAGTTTCTGCTTGACAATCGGCAGCACGCGAAGCGTTCGGCCCAGAAAACTCAAATCGCGCGGACTCGCCCGACCGGTCGTCACTCGGGCCAACAGCCGTTCGACATCGTACACGCGGCGGAGCAACTCCTGAACGTCGGCCACGAGCGCCGGATTGGCGACCCATTCGCCGACGGCATCGAGCCGCGCGTGTATCGCCGGCACGTCGGTCAGCGGATTGCCGACCCATTCGGCCAGCAGCCTGGAGCCCATCGCCGTGACGGTTCGATCCAGCACCCACAGCAGCGAGCCGTCGCGGCGGGCGTCGCGGATCGTGCGCGAGATTTCCAAACTGCGGCGGCTCGATTCGTCGATCTCCAACGTGCCGAGCGTGCGATACGGCAGCAGCCGGTCGATGTGTTCGATCGAGCTTTTTTGCGTTTCGGCCAAATAATCCAATACCGCGCCGGCCGCGCGAATCGCTTGGGCGTCGGCCGGCGTGTCCAAAAAACCGAAGCCGCCCAAGCCGGCCGTGCTGAAATGTTTCGATAACGTCTGCCGAGCGTTTTGCTGCGAAAACGCCCAAGCCGGCCGCCGCGTCGTCATCATCCGCTCGTTCAAATGCGTCGGCAGCGGTGGAGCGTCGTCGGTCAACAGGCATTCGGCCGGCGCGATCCGGGCCAGTTGGTCGGGCAATTGTTTGGCGGGAAATCCGGCGGCGACGAATCGGCCGGTCGAAAGCTCCACCCAAGCCAAGCCGACCGGATCGCCAGGCGCGACGGCCGCCAAAAAATTGCTCGCGCGCGGATCGAGCAGGGCGTCGTCGGTCACGGTGCCGGGCGTGACGATTCGCGTCACTTCGCGGCGGACCAGGCCCTTGGCCAGCTTGGGGTCTTCCACCTGTTCGCAAACGGCTGCCCGAAACCCGGCGGCGATAAGCTTGCCCAAATAGCTTTCCAACTGATGGTGCGGGAAGCCGGCCATTGGCGTGGCGTTTTCGCCCTTTTCGCGGCTGGTCAAG
>CAZWNM010000105.1:0-6706 GCA_964635765.1 uncultured Planctomycetaceae bacterium
CCGGCCCGGCGTCTACAGCGACTTCACGGAAGTCAACAGCAACAGCCTCCGCGTGCCGGGCAAGGGCATGGCCGTGATCAAACTTTCGCCCAGCATGACCGTCAAACTCGGCGTGTGGTATCTCGATCGCGTCCAAATCAAAATGCTGCCCGCCGGCGGCATCGTGTGGACGCCCAATCCCGACGTCTACTTCAACATCCTTTTTCCGAATCCGAAAATCGCCAGGAAAATCAGCAGTTCGGGCAGTGTCGAGTGGTGGCTTTACGGACGCGGCGAATACGGCGGCGGCACGTGGACTATCCGGCGCCAAAGCGGCTTGACGCCGCCGGTGCCAACCGACGGCACCCACGACACGGTCGATTACAACGACATCCGCATCGCCATTGGCTTGGATTTCAAAACGCAGCGGCAGTGGCAGGGCAACCTCGAAATCGGTCTTTCGTGCGACCGCCAGTTGGTTTACGCCAGCGGCGAGCCGAGCGCGTATTATCCGACCAACACGATTTATTTCGGGGCCGGATTGGCGAGGTGAGGATAGGGAATAGGCAATAGGGATTGGAAAAGCCGCATGCGGCTTCGCAGTGATGTGCCGCGCGACGAGAAAATCCACCGCTGATTGCAACCTTGTGAAGCCGCCGGCGGCTTTTCTCATCCCTAATATTCAATCCCTATTGCCTATTGCCTATTGCCTTTTCTCTCTTCTTGCCTATTACCTCTTCCCGCTTCTCCTTCTCTCCTCTGGCGTTTTCGCGCAGGAAGTGATTCCGCTGCCAGCCGTCGTGCCGGCGGAACAGTCGCCGCCGGGCGTGTTGGTGTCGCATCCCAATTCGTCGTCGCAAATTCTTCAATCGCCGGGCGAAACCGACGTGCTGCCGGCCACGCCCTGGCCGGCGGAGGAATCGTCGGACAAACCGCTGCTTCCGCCGGGGGTGCGCAACGGATTTTTCCAAAAAGTGCTCGGCGAAGCCGCTTGGCTCGCGCCGGGCGGCAGCAACGGACTCGGCAGCACGGATTTGCAATTGCAAGGCATCTTCGCGATGCCGTGCCCGACGATCCAGTCGCCGCTGGTGATAACGCCGGGCTTCGCGGTCCATTATTTACAAGGTCCGCAGGCGCCCTATCCCGATCTGCCGCCACAGTTGTTTGAAAGCTACGTCGATTTCCGTTGGCTATCGCAAGTGACGCCGACGGTGGGCCTCGATTTCGCCGTGACGCCCGGCGTTTTCAGCGATTTTGACCAGTCGAGCAGCAAGGCTTTTCGCCTGCCTGGCCACGCCGCCATCGCTTGGACGTGGAACGAAACGACGAAGTTCGTCGCCGGCGTGGCGTATCTCGATCGGCCCGATGTCGAGTGGATTCCGATTGGCGGGGTGATTTGGACGCCCTCGGAAGACGTGAAGTTCGATCTGGTTTTTCCGCATCCGAAGATATCGCACCGCGTGCGTTGGTTCGACCGTTGCGGCGACGACGTGCAAGATTGGGCGTACATCGCCGGCGAGTTCACCGGCGACGCTTGGGCCATTCGACGCACCGACGGCAGCGACGACGAGGTCGTGTTGAGCGACTATCGGCTCGTGCTGGGCATGGAACATCGAGTGGCGGACGGCGTCAGTTCACATTTTGACGTCGGCTACGTTTTCGGCCGCCGCGTTCGGTACAGCAGCGACACGCCCGACTTTCGCCCCAGCGACACGATCATGGTTCGGGGCGGGCTGAGTTATTGAGAAGCGTTTAATCGCGACGCGTGTTGACATGGCCGGTCGTTCGTTTTTGATCGGCGTACCACTCTTTCCACGCTTGTTTGTCGAAGCCGAAGTTCTTGCCGGTGATGGCCACGAGCGCGTCGAGAACGGCCTGATTGGGGAGCTCCTTGCGAATCTCCGTCGGTTTTTTACCGACGCTCATTCCGCTTCCGCTGCCGCCGGCGCCGCCGCCGAAGCCAACGTTCATGTCGGCGCCGGGATTGATCTTGAACTTGTGCGCCGTAACGACGGCGTCGATCAGAGGTTTCACCGCCGCCGGGTCTTTCATTCGGCCCAAACAGTAGCCCGCCCTGTTGACGATCTCGTTGTCCCGTTCTCTGCCGGGCTTCAATTGCGTGGTGAAATACGTCACGACATCCGGCCGCTTTTTCGTCTGCAACAGATCGACGCACAACTGCCGCACTTCATTGTCGGAATCGTACAGGGCCGCGTAGGCCAGCGCGCCGGCGGCGTCATGATTGTCGATTTTCGCCAACACTTCGGCGCAAATCATCCGCGTTTCCGAGTTGTCGTCGTCGTGCAAGCCGAGTCCCAACGCCTTGACGGCCATTGGCTCGTCGATCGCGCGGAGATTCGCGGCGGCGTCCTGATCGCGGCCCGAGTTCATCCAGCCGCGCCACCGCTTCACCTTTTGGCACCACACGAGTTGGGCCGCATCGAATTCCTTTTTTTCTTTCTGCAACTCGGCCTCTTTCGAGGTCATCCATTTGCCTTTATAAAACACATAGCCGTTTCGTCGGCGGTCTTCGTCGGGCGAGATCCAGCGGCCGTCGATTTTGATCTCCCCGAGCGCGTGATGCGCCTCGACGTTGTTCGGCTCCAACTCGATCACGCGGCGCAAATGGACCTCGCGCTGGGCCTTCAATTGATGGTCGCGGCACCATTGAGCCAGCTCCCATTGCGCGGCGGCCGTGTCGGCGTAGGTCGGACGAATCCGCTCGTATTCCAACTCCTCCGGCCTCATGTGCGTGACCATTTGGACTTGCGAAGCGTCGAGCGTGACCTTTGCGCCGTCGGCCGGCTGAAAAAGATACTGTTTGCGCGGCGATTCCGTCGGATTGAGCAACTGGCCGACCAGCCGCTCGCTGTTGGTCAAGACCAGCACGTCGGCGGCCGTGGCCGAAGCGGCCAGCAGCAACATCGCGGTGAAAACAGCGAGAATTGGCTTCATATCCCTTTAGTATACCCGCCTGCCGCCAAATGACGCAACGATTTTCGGCTGTTTTTCCCCCCGAGGTCGTATCTTGTAGGCGTTGGCCGCGTTCCGGCCGTTTTTTCTAGGGAACACGGAATGTGCTTGCCGCCCTTCATTTGCCGCCTTTTTGTTCCCGAGGCATATGCTCGTCCGCACGACGGGGGGATTGATGTTTTCGGCGGTCTTGCTATAAATTACGAGTCACACCTGGGATGTTCCTGCTTGTCACGATCTCTTGTCACCCCGAAAGAAAAAGAGCCGGCCATGAAACTCAACAAAGGCGATCGTGTATTGGTGAATGTAGCGCCGTTCATCGGTTCGGTGATGCGGTGCGAGGAATCGGTGGCCTGCGAGGTTCTCGATGTGAACGGTCCGCAGGTTTTTGTTCGCGCGGAGCCGCCGTGCCGCGAGGTTTTGTTGTGGGTTCCTTCGCGTTGGATCGAAGGCGGGCAGCGACCGAAGCCCGAGGCGTTCACGTCGCTGGGCATGGCCGATTAGCCCCCGTTGGCGCCTCGCCTGCTTCCGATCCGCCTATGCGGCGTCTTCTTCGAGCAGGTCTTCATCGTCCCAGTCTTCCTCGTCCGAGTTGTCGTTGCCGAATCGGCCGATGATTAACAGGCTGGGCAACATCAACGACGTGAAGAGGCAACAGCCCATCGAGATTACCAGCACGCGGCCGAGGCTTTGCAGTCCTTGGTGGTTGGCGATCATCAGCGCGCCGAAGCCGACCATCGTGGTGAGCGAATTGACCACAACGGCCACGGTGACGGCGTTGCCCGGCCCGCGATAACGTCCCCGTTGACAACGCAATTCGTGGAGCAAGTTGATTCCGCTTTCGACGCCGATGCCGATTGTCAGCGGCAGGACGATCATATTGGCCGGATTCAAGGGGATGTCGAGCAAGCCCATCAGGCCGAGCGTTTGCAGCAGGCCGATGCCCATCGGAAGCATCGCAAGCAGCGTGTGGTTGAGTTGGCGGAAGTCCAGCCACACGGCCGGCAAGATCATCAGCAGGGCGAAAAAAGCGGCTTGCTGGAAGCTCCGCTTCATCTGCCACGACGCCTCGTAGACTTGCATCGGATTGCCGGTCGCATTCGCATCGACGGTGCGCACCTCGTGGACGAATTGGCTCATCGCATCGACTTCCCAAATGTTCGCCTTGCTGTAGACCTGCATGGCATAGCGGCCGGTTTTGCCGACAAAACGCGAAACCACGCTGGGGGGCAAATCGGTCAGCTTCGGCGGCTCGGGCGACGACGACGCCTCGAGCGAACGCAGCCGCGCCAGCAAATCGGAAGCCATCGCCTGCTGATAATCGTGAATCTTTCGCTCGTATTGTTCCGGCGGAATGCGTTCGAGCATCCCGCGCAATTGCTCGAGGCCCGCGGCCGTTTGCGACGACTCCGGCATCGCCGCCAGCATGGATTGCGCGCCGGCCAACATGCGGTTCAAGTTGGCCAATGGCGTGACGGGAATCTGCGGCGTTTCCTTCGGAAGATTCGACAACCGCCGATGAATGTCTTCGATGATCGGTTGTTTTTCCTTGCACCCGACCGGCAATTTCGAAACGATCTCCTCGACTCGTTCCACCGACGGAAGCGCGAGGAATTTTTCCTTTCTCTCCAACAACTCCTCCGGCGTGGAAGCGATCGAAATGGCGTACCACGCGCTGTGGTCGAGTTGACGGAACAGCTTGTGTTCGAGATCGACGCTTTCCAGGCCGGTCGGCTGGAGGTGCAGCAAATTGTAGTCGTAAAACAGATGCCGCACGCCGACGCTGGTGACGATCGTACAGGCGACAACCAGCGCGATCATCAGCCGCGGATACGCGAACACGGGGCGCAGCCACGCCCGAAGATCGAGCGGCGTCGGCAAATTTTCAATCTCGCCGTCGGCGTCGAACAGTTGAATCATGGCGGGCAGCACCGTGGCTTCGGCCAGCCAACAGAGCAAGACGCCGCCGCCGGCGATCATGCCGAGTTGCGCGACGCCGGGAAATTCGGTGAGCCCGGCGGCGAAAAATGCGAGCGCCGCCGTGACCGCGCCGGTCAATACGCCGGGGCCGGTGCCGGCGGCCGTCGCCACGAGCGCCTCGGTGGTCGAATCGGTGTCGCGCCGCAATTGCAAATACCGGGCGACGTAATAAATGCCGTAGTCGATGCCAAGCCCGAAAAGAATGGAGCCGAACGCGATGCTAAGGACGTTGACGTAGCCGACCGTCAGCGCGATGGCACCGCAGGCCCAAATCATCCCCATCACCAACGTCACCATGGCCATGATGCCGTGCCGAAATCCGCCGAACGCGACGATGATGACGGCCAACACGCCGACGAACGAGAGAAACGTAGCGGCCGACATCGATTTTTCGCTCGATTGCATCTCGTCGTGTTCGAGGATCGGTACGCCGGTCAGGCCGATTTTCGTGCCGGGATGCCTCGCGCGCACGTCGGCGGTCAACTGGCGCAACGCCTTGATTGACGTGTCGTTTTGCGCGAAACTTTGCTTGTCTTCTTCCAAGAAACGCAACAAAATGAAACCGGTCCGCCCGTCTTTCGAAATCAATCGGGTCGTGGCCGATTGCGTCGCCAACGCCTCGGGCAGCGCCATTGCCGGCCAAGGCGATTGATAGGGGCCGTTCTGTTCGAGCGCCGCTTTCAGCCCCTGAGCCATGTGGGGCAACTCGGCTCCCATCGCCGCGAGCATCTTCTGCTGCGAGGCCGTGCCGCCGCCCATGGCCGCATCCATTTGGCTGGCCAATCCGCCGAGGCTCAATTGCGACCAGTCGCCCTTCAGCACCGGCTCCGCCCAGTGAAGCAACTCGACGATATACTGAAGATTGATTTCGCGCGGATTCGCCGACGTGATATCCAAATAATAGAGGCCCTTGCTGCGGAGCTTCGACCCGTCGATTTGATGCAGCACCGCGCCGAAAAGGTCTTTCTGCTTCGTCAGGCCGTCGCAAACATCGTCCAACGCGGCGATCGCCTTCTGCGGCGTATCGCCCTCCACGAGCACGACGACGTCTTCCTTGTCGCCGAACTCCTTCGTATATTCCAGCCACCGGCGATTGTAATCGCTGGTCGGGTTCAACAATTCGGCGCGACTGGTGCGAAAGCCGAGTTTCGTCGTCGCCAGCCATAGCGACGCGACGGCCGCGGCGCCGGCCAACAGGAGCGTAAACCACGGAAAGCGAATCACCGCCCGGGTGAGCAACTCCAAGGGCTTCGACATCCACGAAGAATCCGTCGTCGGCATCCGCTTCCAGGTCATTTGGTTCCTTCCGGCAGAAAACGCGATTCCACTCTCGCCCGATGTCTCACCGGCGATGCCTGGAAAACTCCAACGTCACGTCTTGTCTCTGATTCTCTATACGAAGAATAGTGATTGGGGAGCATTTTAGCAGTGGTAAATTGGGAAACCAAGGGCAGTTTTTATAGTACCAATGGTGGGGTAGTGGCTCCCGTTTGCCCACACCGGTATAATCTATTGGTGATTTGGAATAGAGATAATCGATAATCGCCGCCCGACCACGTCCATGCAACGCAACGAAATCATCGCCTGGCTCCAAGAAACCGATCCCGACCGGCTCGCGTCGCTGTGGCGCTCGGCCGACCAAGTCCGCCAACAATGCGTCGGCAATGAGGTCCATCTGCGCGGCTTGGTCGAATGGTCGAACTATTGCGTCCGGGCGTGCGGCTATTGCGGAATTCGGGCCGGAAACGCAAAACTCCAACGCTATCGGCTTTCC
>CAZWNM010000106.1:0-6692 GCA_964635765.1 uncultured Planctomycetaceae bacterium
TGCGGAACTGCGTCAGCAGCGCTTCGAGCGGCACGAATACAACCCGTCCGTTTTGGATCAGCAGATGGGCCTCGGGCCCATCGACCGCGCGGCTGATCGGCGTCGGGTAGCTTTCGACCACGATCGGCGCGGCCGCCGCGTTTTCCACCAGCTCGCGTTGACGATTGAGCTGGTCGAGTTGGAACCGCGATTCCGACATCTCGCGCGCGAACGTGAAATCCGTCTGTTTTCCGGCGTCAAGTTTTTTTTGCCGATCTTGCACTTTTTCTTCCGCGACGGCGGCGACGGTCGCTAGGTAATCGCGCTGCGCGGCGCGAACGGCGGTTTCATGCTGCAATTGCTGAATCTCCTCCGTCATCTTCACCACGTCGCCCTGAAGCGATGCGACCGCGGCCTGATCTTTTTCTAACTCCGCCTGGGCCGGACTGCTCGGAATGGCCACTTTCACCGGCGCGTTCTTGATTCTCATGCCCACCATGACCACCATGACGATCATGATGCTCACGACGCTAGCCACGATATCCAAGAAGGAATCGGCGTTGATCGGTTCGCTTTGTTGTCGAATGGAACGAGGCATGGGAGGAGAGGGTTCAGGGATTACGGAAGTTATCAGTTATCAGTTATCAGTTGTCAGTCATTAATGTCTTTGCTCGCAACGGACAACTGATAACTGACGACTGAGAACTATTTTCTCACCACCGCCATGCCGCTGCCGTTCATCAATGCGGCGAGGTCGGCAAAACGATCGTCGGCGCCGGGAGCGACGGCGACTTGCAGCACGGGCTTCCAATACATGCCGCGTCCGGCCATGCCCCATGCTTCAATTTGTGTCCAAACCGCCGAAACAAATGTGTCGACGGACGCCGCCGTATTCGGACCGAGCGGAACCACCTTGGTGTTGGCCGGACTGCGGTCGGAAACCACCACGAGCCGATCGACGTAGCACTCGATGCGAATCGGCCGCGTGACGCCGACGGCGCCGCGCGAGGCGTCGCGCAGGCCCCAGTCGTCGCCGCGCTTGTCGGCAAGGCTTCTCGGCTTCTCATGTTTTTTATCGTTGGGATCATCGCGCATTTTCGGCGGCGCGTCGGGCGTCGGCTCCCATTCGCCCGGCCGCAACGCATAGCCGCGCGGCGCGCCGGATGGCGACGATTCCGAGGTCGTCGGCGTCGGCATTTCACGCGCCGGCTGGCCGGTGACATAGCCCTCGGGCCGTTCGCTGCCGCCGGAAGCCGTTCCGCCGGCGGCGTTCGCCGTGATGTAAGGATTCGCGGGCGAAGCGATTCCACCGCCGCCGCGATTGGACGATGTGCCGCCCGACGCGGCGAAACCGGTTATGCCGCCCGCGCCGCCGCCCATGGTGTCGGGCGTGGTGACGTAAGGATTATAGCCGTTGCCGCCGCTGCCTGGAGTGAATGCGACTTGCGTGCCCGGCGCTCCACCGGTTCCATTGCCGCTAACGTAACCACCGGCGACTCCGGCTGCTGGGCCGGCGCCATAACCGTTGCCCGTGCCGGATCCTTGACCGCCGCCGGCGACACCGCCGTAACCGTTGCCGCCAGCACCAGCGCCGTAGCCGCCGGTTCCGCTGGCACCGCCTACGTAGCCGGCGGAAGCGGCGGGCCGATAGCCCCGGTCGCTGCTCGAATCGGTCGTGGCACCGCCGGCCGGAACGAAGCCGCCGTCGGGCGACGCTCGATAGGCGCCGTGCGGACGAACGCCGTACTCCCGCGGCGCGGCGGCAATTAGCTGCGATTGCCTGCGACGCGCGGTGGCTACGGTTTGTTGCACCACTTCGGCCAACCGCGGATCGGGCGACTGATAGGCAAGTTTCCAATCGTCGCCGATCAACTCGTAGCCGAAATCGCAGTTCCAAGATTTCAGCGCGGCCCGCGCGGCGTAATACGCGCCGATGCCTTCCGGACGGACCAGCAACATCGGATACGGTTCGCCAATGTTCGGATCGAACTCGCGTTGGGCCAAGAGATGTTCGCGCGCGGCACGCAATGCCGAGGCCAACGGATTGCTCGGTCCCATCGGTCCGTCGAAATCGGCCTCGGTCAGCATAATGCCTTCCGGCTGCAAGACGACGCAATCGGCGCGGCATTCGAGATAGATCGGCCGACGATGAGTTTGGTTCGGCCCTTCGTAGGGCACGACAGCGAACGAGCGTTGGCAACCGGCGGTTTTGCCGGCCTCGCCGAGACGGTGCTCGGCGTCGGCGACGTGCCCGCGAATTTGCCGCAACTCGGTCTCCGATTGCCCGAGCCGCCGGCGATCGGTGTTTTCGACGTTATCGAGATCGGCGAACGCCCGCTCAAAACGGTGAATATCGCCGCGAATGCGCCGGGCGTGGTCTTCGACGTGGCCGAGTTCGAGGCGTGCTTCGGCAAGTTGCGACTTGGTTTGCTCGCGCGAGTGGGTCAGTTCCTTGATGCTCCACTTGGCGAATTCCCGTTGCGATTGCACTTCGGCGCTGTATTGAGCGGCGAATTGGGCGGCTTTTGCGGCAGCGGCGGCTTCGGCCTGATGCCGCGCGGTGCGCGTGACCGACGCCAACAACGGCACCAGCGCGCCCATTGCGCAGATCAATACCGCGAGAAACGGGAACAGCGAGATGTTAGGCCCCGATCGCGCGGCGTTTCGGCGTTGTGATTGCTGAGCGTATTTCATGCCGCGTGGATCGAGCGTCGCGAGGATTCCAATCGGACCGGAGCGGCGCCGTGTGAGTCGGTCAATTGGGCGCTGAGCATGTTGACGGTCGCCGCGAGGCTCAAGACGGTTTGCTCAAAATGTTTCGAGCCGGCTAGCGCGGCGAGATTCCGATTCAACGAGTCTTCAAGCCGCGTGACTTCACCGGCGGCTTCGACGGCTTTTTGAAGCGTTTCGGTCTGATGGGTGAGCTCGGCGGTAGCGGCCGACATGGCGGTTTGGACGTGTCCAGCGGCGGTTTCCGACATTTTCGTCCAATGCTCGGCGGCCGAATCGACCGACGAGAGCCAAAGCTCGGCCTGACGCTTGACCAACGCCTCGGTGGCTTGCATCATGGCTTCGGCCATGCGTCGGACAGCGAAAAATTGGCCGTCGGCGTTGGCCGGCACGCCGGCGAATCGGCCCGCCAGTTCGTCGAGTACGCGTTGATCTACTTGGCCCAAGAGCGAGTTTTCCGCACGTTCCACATAGAAGTGGATAAACATCAAAACCATCGAGAGCGTCAAAGCCAAGGCCGTCGTGTCGAACTTCAGGCCAAGGCCCTTGATTACTTGCTCCATCGAATTGCCCTGTTGTGAGTTGGCGTCATTCTGCTGGGCGTTGTGCATTGCCACGGCATTGCCGTTGTTCGTCGGCTTCGGCGAGCTGACGTTGTCGGCCGCCAGCACACTGACGGCAGCCGGCTGGTTCGCCTGATCGTTGACGCCCTGGAGCGCCATCGTGATGCCGATGACCGTACCCAAGAATCCGAGAATCGGGATGGCCCAAACGATCACGCGAAACAATCCGAAGCTGGCATAGGATCGTCCTGCGTCGGCGTCGGAAAGATATTTCAGTTCGTCGTCAAGCGAGTCGGCCGAGCCATGTTGGCGAACGTGCTGCAAGGCGCAACGCAATCGCGCGATATAGTAATGATTCTGTCGCCGTTCCGGCAAGTCGTTCAATTTTGCCAGCAGCGTGTTGCATTCGCCGACCGATTGCGGCGTCGCCGGAGCCGGCCCCAGCAGCGATTCTTCCACGCCTGACCGTTGGGCGAGAATGTCAAACAATTTGGTTATCAACGCCGCCAGAGCAATGGCGAAAAGTACGGTTTGCATGTATTCCACCGGATGATGCGTGAAATAGCGGCGAACCAGATCAAGTTGCGTCATATCCGGCGGACAGGCTTCCAGGATGGAGTAAAATCCAGCCGCTCCCAGTATTCCCCAAAATAACGGCGACCGAGTGACAGCTTGAATCAATTGGTTCGACTTGCTCATCGCGGACGGAATCCTTTCCTGCATTGCAATGTTCATGCGGCAACTGCCATATTGCCGGCGGCCTGGTGAATCTACATACCGGCGGCCACAGTCTCCCTAAAGTCGGCCTAATCGGCACAGTTTATTAGACGAATTGCCGCTGGACGATAATATGGGCAGGATGAGGTGGGTGCGTAGCGGATAAACCAAGAAAAGAAAACGCCACGCCCACGATAAGCTGGGCATGGCGTCTGTTGTTAGAAATTCGCGGCGGAAACTAGGCGGACGCCAATTCGGCGGAAACCTTGTCGAAATACTCGACGCACTTGACCATATCCGGCACCGAATTGTCCCAGTTGTATTCGTATTCGATCGAAAACACCGCTTGGACTTTTTGACGATGGATTTCGGCCAACATTCCCTTCACGTCGCAAACTCCGGTGCCCCACGGCACGTCGTGGCCGTCGGCGCTGAGCTTGTCGAGGTCTTTGAAGTGGAAGCTGACGATGCGGCCTTCCAACTTCTTCAGGCACTCGATGGGATTCAAGCCGGAATGGGCCCAATGGCCGGTGTCGCAACAGGCGCCGATGCGATGGCTGCGATCTTTGCAGGCGGCCAAAACAATGTCGGGATTCCAATAGTACGACGGCTTCGGATGATTGTGCAACGCGACGCGAATGCCGAATTCTTCCGTCAGCTTATCGACGGCTTCAAGTTTTTCCTTGGGCGCTTCGCAGACGATCGTTTCAATGCCCATCTCCTTGGCGAACTCGAAATCCGGCCGGCCGTAGGCGCCGACGCCGATATTGATCAACTTGACGCCGGAATCGCTGAGCTTCTTCAAAACGTCCTTGCGCTCGTCGGCCGACAAGCCCGGTCCCATCACCGATTGCTCCGTCTTGCTGATTTTTTGGCCGGGAAAGGCTTCGATGTAGTGAAGCCCCAGTGAGGCGGTTTTGTCGATGGCCTCGAAAAAGGTAAATTTATTGAAACTCCATGCCTGGCAACCGAGCCGCCAGCCGAGTTTTTCGGCGTTTGGGGCGCCATGGGCAACCAATGGCACGCCTTGCGCAAACAAACGAGAACTGCTCAAAACAGTTGCGCCGATGCCGACAAGGCCGGTCGTTTTCAGAAAAATGCGGCGATCCATGAAATATCTCCGGTATAAATGGGGGGGAAGGCGAGATGAAACCAAGGGAAGACTGCCGCCAGTATAGACGGCTACAATGCCGTTTGCAAGCAATCATTCCGGGAACAATTTTGTGGAAAGGTATCGTTCGCCGAGGTCGGGCAAAATGACGACGATCAGTTTGCCCGCGTTTTGCGGACGTCGGGCGATTTTCAACGCGGCCCAGGCCGCCGCCCCGCTGCTGATGCCGCACAAAATCCCTTCCCGCTTGGCGAGGTGACGCGCCGTTTCCATCGCGTCTTCGTCGTCCACGCCGATCACCTCGTCGAGAATCGAAAGATTCAGCACGCCCGGTATGAAACCGGCGCCGATGCCTTGGATGCCGTGCCGGCCGGGCTTGAGCGTCTGGCCAGCCAGCTTTTGGCTGATGACCGGACTGGCCGACGGCTCGACGGCCACGATTTGAACGCTTGGCTTGCGCGACTTCAAGCCCTCGCCGACGCCGGTGATCGTGCCGCCGCTGCCGACCGCCGACACGAAAATATCGACACCGCCGGCCGTGTCGCGCCAAATCTCCTCGGCCGTGGTCTTGCGATGGATTGCCGGATTGGCCGGATTGTTGAATTGCTGCGGCATGTAGTAATTCGAGTTTTTCGCCACAAGCTCTTCCGCCTTCTTCACCGCGCCGGGCATTCCCTCGACGGCGGGCGTCAACACAATCTCCGCCCCCAACGCCTTCAACAACCGGCGTCGCTCCAGACTCATGCTCTCCGGCATGGTGACCGCGAGTTTATAACCCCGGGCGGCGCAAACGAAAGCCAAGCCGATGCCGGTGTTGCCGCTGGTCGGCTCGATGACGACGGTATCCTTCTTGATTCGGCCGTCGCGTTCGGCAGCGTCGATCATCGCGGCGGCGATGCGATCTTTCACGCTCCACAACGGATTCGCGCTTTCCAACTTGCCCGCCACAGTGGCTGCGCAGCCCTCGGTCACATGTTGAAACCGAACCAGCGGCGTGTTGCCGATACATTGGGTGATGTTGTCGAAAATCCGCCCGGAATTGGCCATGTTTTTCTCCTAGCGATGCAAGGCGATCGTTCTCACTTTAACTATCCGCATAAACGGCGCAGTATAACGCAATCTGAGCCAGCAGGCCAGATGGGTGGCGGGCAGCAGTGACAGAATCCGCCTACAACTCGGCGGGACCGGATTCTTTCGGCTCGAAATTCTGGTTTTCACCGTCGGTTTCCGGCTTGAACGGCGGCAGAGCCGGCCAATCGGCGTCCTCGAAAAACCTTCCGAATAGCCCGAAAAGCACATCGTATCTCGCTTTTACCGTCGCATCGGGTTCCAACATCCAGCCGGGCGTTTCGGCTCGGCCCGCGTGCTTCGGCGCGTCGTCGCCCAAGCCGCCGGTCTTCCAGGTTTCGCCCATGCCGCGATCGTTCCACAAGGAGCCGAACCCGACGGCCATGACCGAGCCGCGGCCATGCTTCGCAACGGCGGCGACCGTCGTGGCACCGACTCGGGCGATTGCTTGCCCGCCGATTACTTCGCACGCCGACGCAACGTCGGACTTTGGCAGCTTTTTCAACGCCGTGGTCAAACGGCCG
>CAZWNM010000107.1:0-6628 GCA_964635765.1 uncultured Planctomycetaceae bacterium
TCCGGCGACGGCGCCACGATGGATCACATGGACTTGGAGAGGGAACGCGGTATCACGATCACCAGCGCCGCAACTCAAGTTCATTGGGGCGACTCGACGATCAATCTGATCGACACGCCCGGCCACGTCGATTTCACCGTCGAGGTCGAGCGCAGCCTTCGCGTCCTCGACGGCGCGGTGTTGGTTCTCTGCGCCGTCGGCGGCGTGCAAGCCCAATCGTTGACGATCGACCGTCAAATGCGGCGGTATCACGTTCCGCGTTTGGCTTTCATCAACAAAATGGACCGCACCGGCGCCAATCCGGAAAAAGTCGTCGAACAGTTGCGAACGAAATTGAATTGCGACGCCCAATTGATGCAGATTCCGATCGGCCGCGAAACGTCGTTCGAGGGCATCATCGATCTGGTTTCGCAAAAGGCGATTTATTTCGATGGCGACAACGGCGAAAACGTCCGCGAGGAAGCGATCCCGGCCGACTTGGTCGAGCAGGCCAAGGCGGCGCGCCATCGATTGCTCGAATCGCTTTCGATGTATAGCGACGAGTTGATGGAGATTTTGCTGGCCGAGGAGGAGCCGACCGTCGAAATGGTCCATGAAGTGACGCGCGCGGCGGTGGCCGAGTTGGAATTTACGCCGGTGTTTTTGGGCAGCGCCTATCGCAACAAGGGCGTACAGCCGCTGTTGGACGCCGTTGTTCGCCTGCTTCCGTCGCCGTTGGATTGTGAAACGAAGGCGTTCAAGTGGAGTTCCGATGGCACGCATGAGGAAATGACCCTGACGCCCGATCCCGAGAAGCCGACCGTCGCAATGGCCTTCAAAATGGTCGAAGACCCCTACGGCACGCTAACGTTCATGCGGTTATATCAGGGCAAGTTCGTCAAAGGCGGCACGTATTTCAACCAACGCACCGGCCGGAAAGAGCGTTTCAGCCGCATCGTCCGAATGCATGCCGATCAGCGCGCGGATATCGACGAAGCCCTGGCCGGCGATATCGTCGCCGTTTTGGGCGTCGATTGCGCCAGCGGCGACACGTATGCCTCTGAGCCGAAGTATTGCACGCTGCAAAACATGTTCGTGCCCGAGCCGGTCATTCGCATGGCCATTGCGCCGACGCAGCGGGACGGCGCCGACCGGTTGAGCAAGGCATTGCATCGTTTCCGCCGCGAAGACCCGACGTTGCACGTCAACACGGACGAAGAGACGGGCGAGACGATCATCGCCGGCATGGGCGAGTTGCATTTGGAAATCTACGTCGAGCGAATTCGCCGCGAATACGGCGTTGAGGTCGAGGTCGGCGCGCCGAAGGTGAACTACCGCGAAGCGCCGACGCAGGCCGCCGAGTTCAACACGCGACATCGGAAGCAAACCGGCGGATCGGGCCAATACGCCCACATCGTCGGCCGATTCGAGGTCTTGCCCGACGACGCCGAGGAGAAATTCCTGTTCGAGGAACACATCGTCGGCGGACGGATTCCGAAGCAGTACATTCCGGCCATCGAAAAGGGATTCCGGTCGATGCTCCAAAAAGGCCCGATCGCCAAGTATCCGGTGGTCAACTTGGCCGTGTATATCGAAGACGGCTCCTATCACGAGGTCGATAGCTCCGACATGGCGTTCCAAGTCTGCGCGCAGACGACGATGCGCGAGAGCTTCTCAAAAACCAAACCGATGCTGCTCGAACCGGTAATGAAGATCGAAATCGAGTGCCCCAGCCAGTTCCAAGGCTCCGTGGTGGGCAATCTCACATCGCGCCGCGGCCTGGTGCTTGCGACCGAAGCGCATGGCGCCGAAACCCGCATCGAGGGCGAGGTGCCGCTTGCCGAAACGTTCGGCTATTCGACCGACTTGCGCAGCATGACGCAAGGCCAAGGCACGTTCACGATGGAGTTCGCCCGGTACAAGCGGCTGCCGAAGAATCTTGAAGAAGACGTGATTGCCGAGCGGAAGAAACTCGCGCTGGCCGGCGTGCACTAACAGCCCTTAGAAAAAGGGTGTCAAAATACCCCAGGTTCGCCAATATATGCGCCTGGCCCCTTTATCTTCTTAGAAAAAGGGTGTCAAAATACCCCAGGTTCGCCAATGTAAACATATGCGCCTGGCCCCTTTATCTTCTCGCCACTGTGCTCTCATTTGAGATTATTAATTGCGTCCTTGGAAACGCGCAGAACGAGGAACGACGTTTCCTCATAACCCCAAATACACGTTGCATCGACCCCGGCTGCAACCCGCATGGACCCCATGTTGTTGTTTGTTCCGTGTTGCGCGTTACGGACGGCATGCACCTCTGAAGGGAGATACCATTGACCGACATGTTTGGGAACATAGCATTTCCATTTATCTACATCTGAAGCAATGACCTGCTTGCCATCGTTGAGCTTGATTACGCATTTGAATCCCCTGGGACCCCCAGCGTTAACTACACGTACGCAGATGGTATCACCGATACCAATCGTGCAGTCCGACAACACAAATCCGCCCGCAGCTACCTTCCTGCCGTTAATGGCCATCTCAAAACAGTCGTCGCATTGAGCGTAGATCGTCGCGGACATTCTTGGAGCGTGAGAATTGGTGGCGGGTGTTGGTGCCGGGGGTGTCTGCGCAGCGGTCTGCGCCTCTTCTAACATGGTTGCGATCCGAACCACTTCCGTCGCCGAGCCGTCAGCGGATGCGGCGCGAAGCGCTTTTCTTAGATCGGTTATCAGTGTTTTGTCGGCATCGGAAACAGCTACTTGATAGGCATCGCTCGCTTTTTCAAGTGCGGCGTCATGTGCCGCTACAGCTTGCACGGACAACTGCGGCTGCGGGGGCGCGGGCTGGTCCTGCCCGCAAGCAGCAGCCGCGCATAACAGAACGCTGGTCAACAGAATTATTCGGGTAATCATGAGCCACTCTCCTAAAACCGGGATTGCCCATTTGGACACCGCTCGGATACGCTCCGAGCGACAATTCCCCTATGCTAACAAAAAGCTGCGTGAAACTCCAGTAGGTTGGTTAAAGGGGACGGGCGCATATACTGGGCAATATGCGGCATGGGGGAGATAAAGGGAACTCGTCCCAGTGCCCGTGAAAAGCTCTGAAAACACTGCGGGACGAGCCAGCAGTGGCACCCAAAATCCAGCAAGCGACTGTCCGCCATTCCAAACAATAGCGCCGCCTCAGCAAACCCTATCGCCACTGCTGATTCGGATTCGCGCTGGCACGATACGTCTCGTCCGCTTGGCGCGTATAGACGCTCGGGTTGCTTTGGAATTTTTGCATCGTGGTGGGGCTAGAGAACAAATAGACCCGGCCGCCGCAGTAGTATCCGTATTGCCGCGTGCCGGGAACCGCTTGGCCCTGCTCCGTGGCCAAAACGATGTCGTTGCCCGACGCTACAGGAGCATACCGATCGGGGTTATTGAGAAACCGCCGCTGCTCCTCGGGACCGGCGAACAAATAAATGCGGCCGCGATGGTTCGCTCCCCACTGTTTATTGCCGGGCACCCATTGCTGTTTTTCGCAAAGTGTAACGGGGCAAAAGCCGTCGAGCGCCAGCGTTGGCATTCCAACCGAGGGCTGTGGCACGTCCATCGGCGGTCGCGGCTGCTGTGGCACGACCGGCGCCGTTTGGCCCTGCGAGGCATAGATTGGCCCAGTCGCAACCGACGCGGCGTACGGCTTGGCGACGTAGGCTTGCTGCGTTGGCGCCGCCGCGGGCGGATTCGCCATTTGCGGATTGACCATCTGCGGGTTGACAATTTGCGGATTCATCGCTGGTTGACTTGACGGCGGAACGGCGCCGGCCGGAATCTGCGCGACCATCGTTTCCTGGGTACGCCGAGCATTCGCGGCAACCTGATTCAGCCGAGCGGCGTATTCATTGACGGCCACATATCCTTCCTTGAAATCCAACACTTGGCCCTGCGGCGATACGATAATCGTCGTCGGCAAGTTGGCTATACGATATTGCCGCGCCGTTGTGGGAAAGCGATCGGCATTGATGTTCACGGGCACATAGTCTGCGTTGACTTCGGCGATAACGGCCGGCTGGTTCAACACCTCGTTTTCCATCCGCCTGCAATAGACGCACGAGGAGCCGCAGAAGTAAATCAGCACGGGCCGACCGGTTTGGGTGGCCAAACGCTTTGCGTTTTCGAGGTTCGATTCCCAACGGATCGCGAGCGACGGCATTCCCGACGCCGGCATTTGTTGCGATGCGCCCACGGATGGCAATAGTGTTGCGACTGCCGCAAAGGCTGCGAAGGCCGCCAAAGTGCTTATTTTACGCATTTCGCCCGTCCTGACGTACAAAAAATTAAACTTATGACCCACGTTGTCTACAGTTATCGGAAATGATCGTGCCGAAAGTGTGGAAAAGTATGCCGAATATGACGGATTTGTCGATTATGTCGAAAAAATCGCCTGACAAACAGGTGGTTTCTCTTGCCAAGCAACCAATAAGAGCGTAAGATAACGTGGTTAGCGTTTTGGTACTTCCTTCGGCAGAAGTGCGATAAAATTGGTGTCCGATCGGGGCAAATCGCTTTTTCCCGTGCGACGTATTTAGAAAAAGTGCGGCAGACGGCTTGACACGAGCCCAAGTACGGGTAAGATAGCCGTTAGTTTGAGTTCTGCCTGGCAGGCAGACGCCTTCGGCCTTGGATATGGAGTCTTAGGCCGCTTCGCAAGGGGGGGGTTTCCCCGCGAAGGCTTCATGCCTCACGCGACCTGAAACGCGACGTCCTTTCCAGCTCGACAAGGCCGTTTTAGAAAAAAGGCCGTTTGGAAGAACCGTTCCGCTTGCCGTCGTGTGATGTGCGAGTCGCCTCTCGACCCAAGCTCTCTGCTGTTGACCGATATACCGTGTGCGGTCGGAAATGTTACAGACCTTTGTTGATTGCCGGTCTGTTTTGTTTTTGACTGCATGACACACAGAATGTTCTCGGTGCGCCGTCTGAAGGCGGCTTTGTTCAGCAACGCGGTTTTTGGCCGCACTGAAAATCAATTCTTGACGTAGGATGCTCGATTCCCAAGGCGGGCGTTTCATCTTTACTCTTGGGGTCTTTTTCTGAAACGCGGATATTGCCGCAAGACCGCAACCGCGCGGCGGCAAAACCGCATTGGAGTTCTCACTAGATACTATGGATATGGCCAAAAGGAAGAAAGGCCGTCCACGCGGCCGAAACGGCTCTCTCGGTCCGAAACAGCGTGGCGGTTATCGTCAGCGTTCCAATTCCAATCGCCCTCAGCGGCCGCCGATCAGTAACGGCGAAAATCAGAATGTCGAACAGCCCGATGGCGGCGAACCGGGTCCCGTCGAGCCGGGTTCCGGCATCTTGGAACTGCATCCCAACGGATACGGTTTCTTGCGCAATCCGAACAACAACTACATGCGCGAGATGACCGACCCGTTCGTGCCGGGCAGCATGATCGAAAAATACGGCCTGCGCGAGGGCTTGTTCATCAACGGCATGGTGCAAGCCGGCCGTCGCCAACAAGGCCCGCGCCTGCGCGAACTCACCAACGTCGATGGAATGCCGCCCGACGACTACAAAAACGTCAAAACTTTCGACGAACTGACGCCGATCAATCCCGAAAACTGGTTGCAACTGGAAACCGGCCCCGAGCCGCTGACCACGCGCGTCATGGACCTGCTGACGCCGTTGGGCAAAGGCCAACGCGCCCTGATCGTCGCTCCGCCGCGCACCGGCAAGACTATTTTGCTCCAGCACATCAGCCAGGGCATTTCGACCAACTATCCCGACGTAAAGTTGATCGTCCTCTTAATCGACGAACGGCCGGAAGAAGTGACCGACATGAAGCGGGCCGTTGTCGGCGAAGTCGTCGCCAGCAGCCTCGATTGCGACGTCGAAAGCCACGTCCGGCTCTCGCAACTGGTCGTCGAGCGTTGCAAGCGGCTGGCCGAGATGGGCAAAGACGTCGTGATGCTCATGGATTCCATTACCCGGCTGGCCCGGGCGTTCAACAAGTGGGTTGGCAATACCGGCCGCACGATGAGCGGCGGCGTCGATATCAAGGCGATGGACATTCCGAAAAAACTTTTCGCCCAGGCTCGGCTTTTCGAGGAAGGCGGTTCGCTCACCATCGTCGGCACCGCGTTGATCGATACCGGCAGCCGCATGGACGAGCTGATTTTCCAAGAGTTCAAGGGCACCGGCAACATGGAATTGGTGCTCGATCGCAAATTGGCCGACCGTCGCGTTTGGCCGGCGATCGACATCAGCCAGTCGGGCACGCGGCGCGAGGAAAAGCTATTGCCGCCTGAAACGCTTCGCGCGGTGACGATGTTGCGCCGCACGCTTTCGACGATGCACCCGGTCGATGCGATGGAGCAATTGACGGCCCAACTGGCGAAACGCAAAACGAATCGCGAGTTTATCGACCTTATCAGCGCCGCCCGCGGCGACTGACGTTTTGCGAGTTTTCCATCGAAACCGCTTGCGGCGTACGCAATATCCGCTTGCGAGTGCGCAATGACCTGCCACCGACGATTTTTTTTACTGGCGTCCCTGTTGCCGGTCTTGCGTTCCGTCGCGTTGTAAGCGATATTTTGGGTATTGGTGCGAGTGAATTGGAGGGTAAGCGAATGGTTAGCGGCCACACTGGAAATGTGGTGCCCCGTAAGGGG
>CAZWNM010000108.1:0-6599 GCA_964635765.1 uncultured Planctomycetaceae bacterium
CCGCGTTGGCCGCCACGACGAACGCCAAACTTCGCAATCGGAACCTCCCATATCTTACTTCAATCGTCTCGGTTTGCGAAGCCGTATTACCCCGCTTGTCACGTCCACGGAACGACGAATTTGTCGCGCCTCTTGACACGAAGGCACCGGCAGGCGAGCATAAAGGGATGGTTTTTTCTGATTCGGGCGTAATCCGAGCCAGTTATGATCCCCTTCCTACCATCGAGAGATTCCATGAGCGACATCGACAAATCCCGCCGCGACTTTCTGAAGGTTTTGGCCGGCGCCAGCGCCACGTTGGCTCTTGCCGGCAATGTGCGAGGCGCTGAACCCACGGCCGGTCCGCTGGCCGGCGATTGGAAAATCAAGCCGCTGAAAACGGTGCGGACCGCCTTCATCGGCGTGGGCGCTCGCGGTTCCTGCCATGTCGAACAAATGATGACGCTCGACGGGGTCGAGATCGTGGCGATCGCCGACAACCATGCGCCCACGCTGGCTCGCGCCATCGAGGCCGTGAAAAAAACCGGCCGCAAGGAGCCTGCCGCCTACGGCAAGGGCGACGAGGACTACAAGCGGATGCTGGAACGCGACGACATCGACATCGTCATCATCGCCACGCCTTGGGATTGGCACACTCGCATGTGCATTGATACGATGGAGGCCGGCAAGCACGCCTTCACGGAGGTGCCCGCCGCCCTGACGGTCGACGACTGCTGGAAGTTGGTCGACACGTCCGAAAAGACGCAAAAATACTGCATGATGATGGAGAATTGCTGTTACGGCCGGCAGGAAATGTTCTGCTTGAATCTATGCCGGCTGGGAATGTTCGGCGAGTTGCTGCATGGCGAAGCCGCGTACATCCACGAACTGCGCAGCCAGATGAACGATCTTCCGCACGGCACCGGCTCGTGGCGGACTTGGTACTACGCCAGTCGCAACGGCAACCTTTATCCGACGCACGGCCTTGGCCCGATCGCGCAATACATGAACATCAACCGGGGCGACCGGTTCGACTATCTCTCGTCGGTTTCGTCGCCGGCACTGGGCCGCGCCGATTACGCGAAGTCGCAATTCCCGCCCGATCATCAATGGAACAAGAAGATTGCGAAGTGGAACTGCGGCGACATGAACACGACGATCATCAAGACCGCGTTGGGTCGCAGCATCATGGTGCAGTGGGACGAAACAACGCCGCGTCCGTATTCGCGGCTCAACCTGATCATGGGCGTCCGCGGCACGTTCGCCGACTATCCGCCGCGGCTGGCGCTCGAGGGCGTGACGCCTGCCACGCACGAATGGACCGAGGGCGATGCACTTCAAAAGATCATGCAGAAATACGAGCATCCGCTTTGGAAGAAGCTGTGGCAGACAGCCGTGAAATATGGTGGCCACGACGGCATGGACTGGCTCATGGCCTGGCGCATGGTCTATTGCCTTCGCAACGGCGAGCCGCTCGATCAAAACGTTTATGACGCCGCCGCTTGGTCGGTCGTCGGACCGTTGAGCCAACAGTCCGTCGCCAATCGAAGCAAGTCGGTCGACGTGCCGGACTTCACGCGAGGCCGTTGGAAGACTGCCAAGCCGCTTGGAATTGTCAGTTGATGTGAAAAGTTCCCTCTCCCAACGAGAGAGGGGAGAAAACTGATGTCGTCGTCCTTGGTTATTGTCCGTTAACGAGGAATCCGTGTCCGCCTTCGTCCCCCGATATCTCGTTCCGTTCCATCCCAAACATATGTCGCATTTCTTCGCCGACGTGCTCGTCGTCGGCAGCGGACTTGCCGGCTTGCGGGCGGCGTTGGCCGTCGATCCAAAACTTTCGGTCGTCGTCGCCACCAAGCAAGGCGCCTCGCAGTCGAACAGCAATCAGGCGCAAGGCGGCGTTGCCGGCGTACTCGATCCGAACGACCGATTCGAGGACCACGTGGCCGATACGCTCGAAGCCGGCGGTTCGCTGTGCGACCCGGCGGTGATTGAGCAGGTCGTGCGCGAGGCGCCCGACCGCATCGGCGAATTAATCGCCTGGGGCACGCAATTCGACTTGATCGATGGGCGTTTAGCCCTCGGCCGCGAAGGCGGGCATCGCCGCGACCGAATCGCACACGCGCTGGGCGACGCCACCGGCAAGGAAATCATGCGCGCGGTGATCTGCCGCGCCGAAGCGTCGCCCAACATCGACATTTGGGAAAACACCTTCACGCTCGACCTGTTGACGCTCGATGGCGAATGCCGCGGGGCGTTGGTGTGGAACGCCCGGCACGGCAAAACGATGGTTTGGGCGAAGCAGACGATTTTGGCCACCGGCGGATTGGGCCAAATTTACCGCGAAACGACGAATCCCGACGTGGCCACCGGCGACGGCATGGCCGTGGCCTATCGCGCCGGCGCCGAGCTGCGCGACATGGAGTTCATTCAATTTCATCCGACCGTGCTTTACATCGCCGGCGGTCGCCGAAGCCTTATCAGCGAAGCCGTGCGCGGCGAAGGCGCGTGGCTGGTCGATCGCTACGGCCGCCGTTTTATGACCGACTACGACCCTCGCGGCGAATTGGCCCCGCGCGACGTGGTCAGCCTGGCCATCGTCAGCCAGATGGAAAAGACGCGACATCCGAATGTGTATCTCGACCTGAATCATCTCGATCCGGATCGCGTTCGGGCCCGATTTCCCAGCATCGCCGCCGTTTGTGCCGAGTTCGATTTGGACATTGCGCGCGATCGGATTCCGGTTCGGCCCGGGGCCCATTACATGATGGGCGGCGTGAGCGTGGACATCGAGGGCCGGACGACCCTGCCGGGGCTTTGGGCCGCCGGCGAAGTGACCGCCACCGGGTTGCACGGCGCCAATCGGCTGGCCTCGAACAGCTTGCTCGAAGCGTTGGTGTTCGGCGCGCGGGCTGGTGGCGGAGCGTCGCAGGCCGCCGCGGGGCAGCCCGATAGCTTCGCCGCCTCGATGATCGAAAATCGGCCGATCAAAGCGACGGCCAAGCCGCTCAAGCTGGGCGACATTCGCAACGCCCTGCAAAGCGTGATGTGGCGCGATATGGGCGTGCGGCGCGAGGCCGACGGTTTGGAAGAGGCGCAATCGAGCGTCGCCGATTGGTCGCGCTACGTGCTGCCTCGCCAGTTCGCCGACCCGACCGGCTGGGAACTTCAGAACATGCTTTGCGTTTCGCGGTTGATGATCGAGGCGGCCGTCGCGCGCCGCGAATCGCGCGGGTCGCACGTGCGGCTCGACTTCCCGCAGACGGACGACGCCCACTGGAATCGTCACATCAGCTTCCGCCGCGAGGAATAAAGGATGACGTTGCCGACGCGGCCGAAAATCCGTCAACCCGGTTCGCGGTCCAATCAACCCGGTTCGCGTGGCAACTGACGCGGATACGGCGCCGGAAGCGCCGGCGGCAACTGCTGGCCGTATAAATCGGCCCATTCCTCGCGCTCTTCTTCCGAGGCGTAGTAGCGGAGCCAAGCCTCGGGATCGCCGGCGGCGCCGGTGCAGTCCCAATGCAGATAATTATTGGGGCCGTCGATCTTTTTTTCGCGCGCCGGCAAAATGTCGCGGAAAATCAGGCAATACAACTCGCGGTCGTTCAGATGATCGGTGAAATCGAGCACGATCCGCTTTTGGTAGAGTTTGCGAATCACGTCCATGAGGATTTTCGGCAAGTTTTCGTCGGAGATCGCTTCCGGACGCGGCGGACGCAACTCCGAATCGAACCAGCGATAGATCGGCAACACCGGCGCTTGCTCCCACGCCAACATGGCGGCGAGGAATTCGTTTTCGGCGGCCAGCGAAAAGTGTTGAACGTTGACCCGGCTGATCGACTCGTCGAAGTAGCGCTCCAATTCGTCGCGCAGTTCGGCGTTGCGGAGCAATTGGTCGACTTCATCAGGCTGGGCAGGTTGCTGGTTGTACATGGATTTCACCCATTTTCCGGCTGTATCTTCACGGTCTCGTGGCGTCTTCCCAGTTGCGTCTTCACGGCCTCGCTGCCCCAGCTATTGAGTGTAATCGGGGAGTCTCTTTTTTCCAAGAGAAAAGAGCGGCCGACGAACGATTTCTTGAAACAAACTCGGTAGAAAATCGCTACCTTTGGAACTTTCACTCCAAAGCGGCGTTAAAGGCGGAAAAAGCGGAAAAGTTTGACGGCAGGCGAGCGGCGTGCGTAAGTACCCTGTTCTGTTTATAGTCGTGTCCGGTTTCGGTAAGCGCAGGGCGCTTACGCACCCCGCTCGCCAGTGCTTTTCTCCCGCTCGGCTCGCCTTGCTTCCCCCAATCGCTAATCACACCCGCGCGTCTGCCGTTCGATCTCGGTGATCTTATCGACGCGAACGGCATGGCGCCCGCCCTCGAACGGCGCCGCTAGCCAAATTTCCACCATGTGTTCGATCAATCGCTCGCCGAGCAATTCGGCGGAAAAACAGAGAATGTTCGAGTCGTTGTGGCGGCGACTTAGTTCGGCCGTCGTGTCGTCGTGGCAGGGCGCCGCGCGCACGCCGGCGATTTTGTTGGCGGGGATGCCCATGCCGATGCCGGTTCCGCAAATCAAAATGCCGCGATCGACCTCGCCGCGGCTCACCCGTCGGCCGACGTCGGCCGCGATGTCGGGATAATCGACCGCGGCGGCCGAAAACGCGCCGGCGTCGATCGCTTCGTGGCCCAGCCGCCGAACCAACTCGACGACTTTCGTGCGAATTTCAAAACCGCGGTGATCGCTTCCTATGGCAACACGCATCTCTTAGAACTCCAATTCGTTAAGTCTCGTTTCCAACGCCGTTTGAATCTGTTCGGCGCAACGACGATAACGCTCGACCGGTCCGCCGATCGGGTCATCGACGTCGCCGCCGTCGGGCGAAAGCAGCAGCGTGCGTTCGGCGGTCGACGGCCACCGCGCCACAATCGCGTCGCGATGGGAGCGAGTCATCGCGTAAATCACGTCGGCCTGCCGCGCGAGCGGCTCGGTCAACGGCTGCGTTTCGTGGCCGCCAAGGTCCAATCCCAAATTCGACATGGTCTCGACGGCTTCGTCGGTTGCCCGGCCGCCGAACATCGCGGCCACGCCGGCCGACATCACCATGACGCCGCGATCCTCCAGTTCGTCGAGCTTGCAACCGAGCCGCTTGGCGAAGGCGGCGCGGCAAAGCAGCTCGGCCATCGGACTGCGGCACGTGTTGCCCGTGCATACGAATAATACCAGCAAGCTCGACAGCCGCTGCAACGTTCGCTCCGGCACGACGCCCGCCCGAAGAATTTGCAAACGGTTTTCCTTGACCGACACGACGGACGACGGCTGGCCGAATCGGCACGGCCCGTCATCGACCGCCAGTCGCAGTCTGTCGCCGAAGACGGCGACGATTTCCTTGACCGACACGGCCGGTGGCTTGCCGGGCAAGTTCGCGCTGGTCAAGGCCAGCGGGCCGGCCAGCATTTTGAGCACGTCGAGCGTCATCGGATGCGCCGGCACGCGCAAACCGACCGTGCCCGCCGGCGCAACCGCCTGCCGCACCTTCGGCGGCAAATGCCACACTAAACTTTCAGGATGCGAACCGTCGACGACCAGCGTCACCGGTCCAGGCCAACAACGCCGCGCAAGCCGACGGCCCAAACGGCCCAGATCGGGCGAATAATCGCGGGCTTCGTCCGCGCTTTTAATCGCCAGCGTGAACGGCTTTTGAGCCGGTGCCCGGTCTTTCATGTTCTGCAACCGGACGACGGCGTTTTCGTCCAGCGCGCTGACGGCCAAGCCGTAAACGGTTTCGGTGGGGAGGGCAACGATGCCGCCCTCCGCCAGGGCTTGCACGACGCGATGCACCACGTCGCGCCAGTCTTCTGCGTTTTGCAGATCAATCACCGCCGGCGGCATGTTTTGTATCAGTTGGAGGAGTCGGGATAATCCCCCATTTTACTGGTTCCTGCGGTCCATCGTCAACCCAGGAGAAAAACGGGTAGTGTCCTAATTTGCCATCCCAATCGAAAATAATTCGTCAAATTTCCATACGTGATCGGTGACGCCCGCCAGCATTGCGGCCGGTGGCCTACGCTTGCCGGGTTTTCCGCTATTGTCAGGGTAGCGCGTTCGCCAACAATAGTTGTAGTACGCCAGGAACATGGCACAAGCCGCCTCAAGGTTTTCTAGTTTCTTGGAGAATCCGAGCGAAAGCCGGGTGAACCGCTTCATTAGCGTGCGGATCGTGAGGTTGTGGCGTTCGACATGTGAGGTGCATATTGTACGCTCCTCGAACTCGCCGATGCCGAATACCCCCTTGCGCTCTGTGCCGACCATTTCCGGCGGCCCATAGCGGCCGGGCTGGTCGGTGTTGCGGTAATCCTTGATGATCTGGCCATATTTGGCGTAGGCCCCGAAAGCCAAGTCAACCGCCTCGGGATAGCCCTGAAAGCCATCAGTGCTGATCTGGGTGATGTAGACGTATCCTCCCGGTTTGTAAGCGTGGGCGTCACTCTCATGCGGCTTGGGCGTGACCAGCCGATGCGACAAGTCAACCATCAGCTTGCGGGCGTTGTCCGCCGAACGCTTGCCGACAACGAAACTAGTGTAGTGATTCACACTGTTGGGGTTTTATGAAGGACATTTCGGGCGCGT
>CAZWNM010000109.1:0-6575 GCA_964635765.1 uncultured Planctomycetaceae bacterium
AGGGCAGCGATACGCTTTTCTGGCTGCCGGTCGAGGTTTGGCAAGTGTTCGGATTCCGGTGGCAGCGTCTCGGCGTAACCGCCTACGACGGCGAACAATTGTTGGAGGGCAATCAGCCTGTCGCAATCCCCTTGCCCGGCGATTTCATCACGTACAATCAGCAATACTACATGGCTTACCTCGGCGTCCAATTGCGCAAGGCGATTCCCATCGGGTCGAAGGAAATCCGTTTGACGTTTCAAGCCGACTGGGGACTCGCGTGGGGATACGGCATTGATTACCACATTCTTCGCGAGTTCTACGCCATCAACAGCACACACGGTAGTTCCACCCATCTCGGCTTAACGGCCGAAGTGCCGATGAGCCAGCGATTAAGCGTTGGCGTGCAAGGCGATGTCACGCAAATTCGCACGACAGGCTCCGTCTGGGAGGTATTTCCCGGCGGCACGACCGATGCGTGGGGCAACGGCGTGGGCGCGGGTTCCGACCAAACTTCCTTTACCGCCTTCGTTCGCTTGCATTACTGATGGCGCGAGAAGCGAACATGGGTATTGTGGAATGTTGCGCAATACCTGCCACCTTGTCTGAAACCTTTCCTGACACTCCGAGTGATAGCACTTATTCTCTATTCGGTTGGCCAGTTGGCCGTAGGGAATCTTTGTTTCACTTCCGGTTTTCGCAAAACGATTAAAGCCCAAATTCCGATAGGCGCTACGAATACCCAGCCCAGCAACATAGAAAGCACACCGCCGACAATTGCACTAATCGCCGCTGCCATGCTCCAGGCATAGTTAGTACAATTGAGCATGGCGATTCCGCCGTATATCACAATGCCGCTCAAGGCCAATGGAACAATGCCATAAATGATGAGCAACGCCTTGAGAATCATTAGCTTGGAGGCGGCATCACCGTCCGAAAAAAGTGTTGGCTGGGGCTGTGGTAAACAGAGGGCAAACACGGTGTTGAATAACGCCATAGTCGCCAGAATACCTCCGGCAACTATCAAAGTAATTGCTGGCGTTTTTGCTGGGTTGGTTAGCGGGTGAGTGGGTGGTAACGATGGCGGACCAGATGCGACGGGTATAGAGTTGAACAAGCCCTTAACTCTGTTCGCTGGCACCCAGCTTTGCATTCCCTCTTTCCACACCATGTCAGTCGGCAAGAGTTGACCGGAGGACGCCAGCGTGTTAAGGTCTGCCGACGATACCGGACCGGCTTGTTTGCCCCCGCTGCTATAGTACCAATTGGCATCCATGAAAAAACTCCCTGGGTTGAAAAGGCTATTGCACGACTCCAAGAGCGACAATACGATGACGCTTGCGGCATGATAGCACTAGCCCATAAGGGAGACAAGCCCCCCCGCTTCCATCTGTCAAATCATCAGAACTTTCGCCCAAAATACAAAACTCCATGTATCGCAACCTTCGCCAGTGCGTCGATGACCTCGCGGCCACAGGCCAGTTAATCGCCGTCGATACGCCGATTGACGCCGACCTCGAAGCGGCGGAAATCCAACGTCGCGTATTTCGGGCGAATGGGCCGGCGCTACTTTTCAAGCACGTCGTCGGTTGCCGGTTTCCCATGCTCTGCAATTTGTTCGGCACTTCGGCCCGAACGCACTATCTCTTCCGCGATTCGCTCGACCGGCTTCGGCGATTGGTGCAATTGCAGGTCGATCCGGCCGATGCGATGCGGCGGCCGCGGCTGTATCTGAACGCGCCGTGGTCGGTGCTGCTGGCGCGACCGAAGAAAGTGCGAAGCGGCCCGGTGCTCGACGCCGAAACGACCATCGGCGAGTTGCCGCAATTGAAGTCGTGGCCCGACGACGGCGGCGCGTACATTACCTTGCCGCAAGTTTACACCGAAGACCCCGACGAGCCGGGCTTTTATCGCAGCAACTTGGGCATGTACCGCGTGCAACTCTCGGGCGGCCGATACGAACCGAACCGCGAGGTCGGCCTGCATTATCAACTCCATCGCGGAATTGCCGCCCATCATGCCGCCGCCTTGCGACGCAACGAACCGTTGCGCGTGAACATTTTCGTCGGCGGTCCGCCGGCCATGACCGTCGCGGCCGTCATGCCGCTGCCGGAAGGCGTCAGCGAGTTGACCTTCGCCGGCGTGCTCGGCCGGCGCCGCGTGCCGATGATTTGCCGCGAGGGCCATCTGCCGATCCACGCCGAGGCCGATTTTTGCATCACCGGCCACCTCGATCCGAAACGCTTGAAGCCGGAAGGCCCGTTCGGCGATCATCTCGGCTATTACAGCCTCGCGCACGATTTTCCGGTCATGCGGGTCGAGCACGTTTATCATCGCCGCGACGCGATTTGGCCGTTCACCGTGGTTGGGCGTCCGCCGCAAGAAGACACCGTGCTCGCCGAATTGATCCACGAACTGGCCGGCCCAGTGCTTCCGAAACAGATACCCGGCATCCACGCGGTTCATGCGGTCGATGCCGCCGGCGTGCATCCGCTGCTGTTGGCCGCGGGCAGCGAACGCTATTTGCCGTATGATGCCAACCGCCGCCCGCGGGAATTACTCACGTTGGCCAACGCCTTGCTGGGCTACGGGCAAATGTCGCTGGCGAAATATCTTTGGATCGCCGCCGTCGAGGACGATCCGCGTCTCGACGTTCGCAACGTCGCAGATTTCTTCCGGCACATGCTGGAGCGGGTCGATTGGCGGCGCGATTTGCATTTCCAAACCTGCACGACGCTCGACACGCTCGACTATAGCAGCGGCCGATGGTGTGAAGGCTCGAAGTTGGTCATCGCGGCGGCCGGCCCGGCGATTCGCACGTTGCCGACGGCGATCGACGGCCGATTGACCCTGCCCGAGGAGTTGGGATTTCGGCGGCCGCTGTTGGCCATGCCGGGCGTGTTGGTCGTCGAGGGGCCGGGAGCAGTGGTCAGTGGTCAGGCACCAGTGGTCAGTGAATCCAATCCCCAATCCCTTCCCAATCCCTCAGCCGAACGCCCTCACCCTAGCCCTCTCCCGAAGGGAGAGGGGACGGCGGACCCGGTGGCGGCGAAGTTCTGCGCGTGTTATAATCGAGGCAGCGCGATCAACGAGTTTCCACTGGTGGTCATTGTCGATCGGAGCGATTTCGCGTCGCAATCGTTGGAAAACTTTTTGTGGACGACGTTCACGCGAAGCGATCCGGCGTCGGACGTTTATGGCATCGAGTCGTTCGTTGCGGCGAAGCATTGGGGATGTGCGGGATCGTTGGTGATCGACGCCCGGCAGAAGCCGCATCATGCCCCGCCGCTTGTGGAAGACCCGGAGACGACGCGGCGTGTTGACGCGCTGACCGCGCCTGGCGGTCCGCTGCATGGAATCTTTTAATTAGTGGTTAGTGTCACTGCCAGCGATGTTCACGAACCACGAGCCACTAACCACTACCGACGAATCCCTCTTATGGAAACCTCGCAACCATCGGCGGCAAGTCCGCAAGAATTGAAAGCGGCGTTGAAGGCGTTCAAGAAACGGCTGAAATTGACGTGCCTCGACGATCAATCGCGCATTGGCGTTGGCCCGATGAGCGGCGGTCGAGCGTCGGGCATTGTCGCCATCACTCCGCCGGACCAATATCCCGACGCGGTTTGGGAAGAATTGGCGCGTCAAGGCAAGCTGCGGCGATCCGTCGGCGGCCTCTATGAATTGCCGCCAATGTAGCATCAGAGCAAACGCCGACGCTATTGTCCGACGGCTTGGCCTTGCTGCCCGTAGCCCGGATAATAGGGGCCAGTGTTCATGTAAAACTGCGGGGTGCCGTAGCTTTGCAACTGGCGCTGGTTGGTGGAGTTCAGATCTTTCAGTTCCGCACTTTGAATTCGATTGCTTCGCTCGACGCCGTAGATATCCAAATTGAACTGTTGGTTCATGCTTCGCTGATCGAGCGCCGGCTTGACGAGCGTGTAGTAGTTGTTGACGACTCCGTTGTCGTGGTTGTTGCGGTATAAGTTCATCCACGCGCTGACGCCGTTGCTGTTCAACTGCGCGTTGGCCAACGGTTTTTCAATCGCTTGCGTCGGCACGAAACCGGGATGGGTGTTGGATAGCGACTGCATCCGCATTTGGTCCATGTCATTGTATTGGGAACTCTGATAGGTGCGCGGGGCGTAGGTCTGCTGTCCCGTCGGGGCCCCAGGGATGACTGCGCCGCCGGGGCCGCGGGCTTGGTTCGCGGCTTCGGCCAGAGCGTCGATGTTGGTGTCGGCCAAGGTGGCCGTCGGCACCGATGGCATTCCTATGATTGCCAACGTGGTCGATCGGACCTGCTCGGTAGGCGTCACCGGAAGCACGGAGTTTGAATTCATTGGGGGCTGCCTGCTACCCGGCTGGTATGCCTGACTTCCCGGCTGGTATGCCTGACTTCCCGGCTGGTATGCCTGACTTGTCGACTGACTGAGCGGCTGCGAGGTCATCCGCCTCATCGCGGGCGGCACAAAGGGCTCCGCACCGCTTTGGGTTCCGGGTTGCATGACGGAAGGCTGCCGTTCGCCTCGCTCTTGCTGTTGCTTCTGGATATATTGCTTCCACTTGAGTTGTTGCTCGGCATTGAGAGTTGCCGACCCGCCGGATGTGGTTGCCGTTCCGCCCGACGGAGACTCCGTCGCCGCTTCGCCCGATGCGGCAACCGGCGGCGCGGCCTGTTCGACCTGATTTTCAGGCGCGCTGTTCAACATCCAGCCGCCGAGCACGAATGCGCCAATTCCTATGGTGATACCGTTCATGACGCCGCTCCTTTTTCGTTTACAAACGGACCCGACACCCGATTGTATCCGCATACAACCGCCCGAATAGAATTATATGCCTTTTCGGCGTTTTCTGCAAGATGAAATAACCGCTAATCGGTGGGGCGTCCAAACTTTTCGGCGGCGTTAACGGGCGGCGAGCGAAGCATTTGGCCGGAATTTCGACCGCCGACCACTACGAACTACGGTCTACCGCAAACACGGCTGTTCCAGCCGAGGTTGCCGGCGGTTTGATCGCGCGAAGGCGGGCGGCCCTTGCGAGCCGCCCGCCGTGAAGCTCATTCCGGCTAATCGCTAGGGCCGTGGCTTGCCTTCTCCGCCTCGGCCATCCGTTTGCTCATCTCCGCTTTGATGGCGTCAAGGTTGAAGCTTGCGCCCTGCTGCATGGGCGGGTAGTCGAGGAAGGTCTGGATTTCCTTGCCCATCACCTTCTGAACGAAAACAAAACGCCAAAATTCGAACTTGAACCAATCGAAGTATTGCTGCGAGCCGTCTTTGGTGCCGTTGTTTGGCCAGCCCATGCGCTCGAACGGATCCAATCGCAGGTTGGTGATGTAGGGCACGTCGGGATGGGTCTTGTCGCCGAGCCAGCCGTGGTTTTGGTCGATGAAACGAAACTTGTAGTCGTCAATGCGCACCGCGCCGATGGTGCTTTCGCCGAGGTAGAAGATTTCGTGACGCGCGGACGGGCCTTTGCCGGTGATCAGGGCCATCTGGTTGTAACCGTCCAGATGGTTCTTGTACGTCCGGTCGCCGAGCTTCACGCCCTTGAGCAACTGATCGGTGATGTCCGGGTTGCCGGCGGCGTCGAGGAAGGTCGGGAACCAGTCGAGGCCGGAGAAGATGCCGTTCTGAACGGAGTCGGCCGGCACGTGGCCGGGCCAGCGCAGGATGCACGGCACGCGGAAGCCGCCTTCCATGACCGTGCCCTTGCACTGCGCGAACGGCGTCGTTCCGCCATCGGGCCAGGTGAACAGCTCGGTGCCGTTATCGGTGGTGAAGACGACGATCGTGTTGTCGTCAACGCCCATGTCCTTGAGCTTCTTCAGCACCAAACCGACGTCGTCGTCGAGCTGGGCCATGCCGGCTTCCTGTTCCGACCAGCCGTTTTGCGCGTTGCGCATCGCTTTATACTTGTCGGAGAGGTGCGTGACGATGTGCATACGCGTCGGGTTGATCCAGCAGAAGAACGGCTTGCCATCCTTTTTGGCCTTCTCGATGAAATTCAAGGCGAGGTCGCGGATTTCATTATCGACGGTTTTCATCCGTTCGGGATAAAGCGTGCCGGCATCTTCGATCTTCTGCTTGCCGATCTTGCCCCAGCGCGGCATCTCGGTCGGGTCGTCGGTGTCGGTCGCCCAAGAATGAACCATGTTGCGCGGGCCGACGACGTTCAAGAGATTTTGCGGGTAGTTGGGATGTGCCGGGTCTTCCATGGCGTCCAAGTGATATAAGTAGCCGAAGAACTCGTCGAATCCATGCAGCGTGGGCAGATATTCGTTGCGGTCGCCGAGGTGGTTCTTGCCGAACTGGCCGGTGGCGTAGCCCTGCGCCTTGAGCGCGGTGGCGATCGTGCAGGCCTCGGCCGGGATGCCGAGTTTGGCGCCCGCCTGGCCGACCGTGGTCAAGCCGGTGCGGATGGGCAGTTCGCCGGTGATGAAGTTCGCACGGCCCGCCGTGCAACTGGCCTCGGCGTAATAGTCGGTGAACAACATGCCTTGTTTGGCAAGCTTGTCGAGGTTTGGCGTTCGGCCGGCCATCATGCCGCGATGGTAGGCGCCGATGTTCCACATGCCGATGTCGTCGCCCATGATGACG
>CAZWNM010000110.1:0-6565 GCA_964635765.1 uncultured Planctomycetaceae bacterium
GCCAATTTGATCTCGTGTCCGCGCGATTTGATTTTGGCGTCGTTTCCGCTGGCCGCCGTTGCCGCAGTCGCCACCGCAGTCGCTGCAATCGCGGGCATCGTCGGCGTCGCGTTGGCGGGCGACGTTGCGTCATTCGAGGTGACGTCGGCGTCGCTCGTCCAGATGGGGACGTTGATTCCGTCGAGAGCCGGAAACACATCGACCCAGGCGCACCAAATCACCAAGGCGGCGGCCACGGAAATCGCGTATTCGATCAATCGCTTGGTTTGGACGTTGATCGTCGCCAAGTCGCGTTCCGAAACGGCCGCGGTCGGCAGTTTTTCGTCGTTGACGTTGGGTTTCGATTCGCTTTGCGCGGCTGCGCGGCGTTTTTTCGATTGCTCAATGGCCAATTTGCGCTGGTTTACCAAGACCCAACGCAACAACAACGCGCGGCACACCAGGCCGCCGACAAACACATAAACCGTCAAAATCAGGCGAATGACCAATTGCCGCGCGGTATAATGGTATCCGGCGGCCGCCATCAGAGCCAGCGCGGCCGGGGTGAAAACGCACAGCGGATACCACACGTAGCGGAAGCGTTCGAGCCAGCCGTCGCGCCGCGCGGCGATCATCGCTTGGATCATCGCGCTGCTTGGCCGCAACACGCGATAAAGAGCCATCGAGAAGCACGAGAGCGCGGCAACGAAAGCGATTCGCCCGAGCGAGGCGTCCCAATCGTTGTTGTCTTGCCACGCCATCGTGACGGCCACGCCCATCAGCAGCAGCGCCGGCACGCTGAACCAACGGATATTGCTGCGGATGAGTTTTAACGCGCCAATGGACCAGCCAAAATGCGACTCGGCCAGCCCGCGCGGACAACAAATCAGCCGCAACAATTCGAGCGCGAGAAACACCCGGGCGGTTTCGGTCAGACCATGGCCTAGGGCGAGGCAAAGCGACGAGTCGCCCGCCGCGATGGTAATCCGCCAGCCGATAAATTGCATGAGGCCGGGCCAGCCGGCGGCCACCAACGCGGTCAACAGCGTGGTTTCGAGCGTCGGCCAGAATCGGCAACAGTTGGCGCGAGCCGCCCGTTCGCCAATTTCGACGATTCGGGCGTGGAAGCGGAATCGCCAATAGAACAACACGATGAAGAGGCCCAACGCGAGGACGTAAAGGGCGGGATTCCGCACGGCGTCGGACGCGAGGGTCGTGCCGAGATCGGCCCAAGCCGCCGGCCCAATAAGCCACCAAAACGCCTGATTCGCCCGCTGAAGGTCGACCATGCCGATGGGCGAGGAACTGTTGATCCAAAGCACGCGCCGGTCGATGAAATTCGCGCACCGCTCCGTCTCTTCCATCAGCTTCGTTTCGGCGAGGATTAAGTTACCCTGCTTGCCGTTATAGTTCGCATAATCGCTGTTCAAGTCGTCGAGATATTGGGCCCTGGTCTTCAAAATGTCGCAAACGTTCGCTTTCAGCGCGGCTTTATCGACGGTTTGCCACGCGTCGCCTTGTTCCTTCTCGGTTTTTTCCAGAAACACCGCGACCCGCTGATCGAGATTACTCGATTGAAACCGATCATTTTGATGTTGCAGCAATTGCAATTCGGCGTCGCCTTGAGTTTGACGCCTTAGTGCAATGTCGCGAGCGTACTCGTGTAGGTTTGGGAGCCGTTCACGTTGCTGACGCAAGAACAGTCCGATGGCGCTGGTAACATTCGTTTGTTCGGCCTTGTTGACCTTTTCCTCAATGTTTTTCGCCTGTTCCGTCACGTCGTCGAGTTTGGCATTGACGCGTGCAAGTTGTTCGGTGACCTCGACGATGTTTTTTGCCAATTCTTTGTGTTTGGCGGCCAAAGCGGCGTTTTCCTTGACGAGCGGTCGCGTCACCGGATCGGCGTATTTCGCCTCTTGCATGGCCTGCCTCGCTTGCAGATCGGCTTCGGCTTGCCGCCGCTGATTGGCCGTCTCCTGATACAACTGGATTTCTTGTTCGAGCGAGGCGACTTTTTTCGCGTGCAAATCGTGCTGAAGGGGCAACAAACCAACGCGCGCTGCGCAGGCGGCCAATTCCTGCTCGTAACAGGCCATTTCCTGTTCCACGCGAGGCTGTTGCGCCACCAGCAACATTCGAGCGGCGAAATTCACCGTCTTTGCCGCTGGAGTTTCATCGACGGCCGCCGGCGCATCGAGTTGGGCTTTGATGACGCCTTGCTGCTCCCGAAGCTTGTTGATGGATTCCGAAATCTTGGTCCGATGTTCCACATCCCCTTTCGTTTCCGCTTCGTCGTCCGCCAACTCCTTGCGAGCCTTTCCCAGCTCACCCGTCTTGTCCGATATCTTCTGGTCGATTTGCTGCAACGTGGCGTCGTTGGTCGGCGCGGTGATCGGTTGCGCCGGCGCGTCCAGCAGGATCCGCGTGGTTTCGATCTCTTTTGGTGCATTCGCGGCCAGTTGTTCGTTGTGATCCGTCGCTTCCTTAAAATGTTGGGTCGCCTCCAATTCCGCAATGGCCTGCGAATACAATTCCTTTGCTTTGGCCTTCGTCGCAAGATCCAAGTCGCTCAAGTTGTCGACTTGCTTCTGCATGGCAACCAGATACTCTTTGAACTCCGTCGCCGTCTGCGGTTTCGGCGGCGTGGTTTGGCCCAGCGCCGTCGACGTAACAACAAGCCACGCAACAGGTTGCAACAACAAAAACAAAAATGCGTATTTTCGTGCCGGAAACATGATAAATTCGAGTCTTGACACTATGGGTCGATTGGAAAGGCGGGGCAATGGCAACTCAGGCCGCCGGTGATCGCCCGTTTCTTGTACCGGGATTGGCCACTCGGGGCAATATCAAAAATTGGGCGGGCCGAGGAGCCGGTAGTGGACGGTGGGTGGTGTATAGAACGTGAAGCGGCGCATTGACACGGTTCTTCGTTTAGCCGCCGCGTCCACGCAGTGCTCGCACGAACCACTGGCCGCTTCACGCCACTTTTCCCATTTTCGACGCATCGGGAAAGGCGTTGTCGATTTCCGGAGGGATTCTGGCGGGCTTGCCGGTCTCGTAGTCGATGAACGCCCAAACCGTTTCGCCCTTGGCCAGCAATTCACCGTCGGAACGGCGAATAATGCGGTACGAGCGGGTGTAAGCCACGCGGCGTTTGCCGACGATCGACGTTTGCACGACGATCTCGTCGCCGGCGAACGACGGTCGAATGTATTCGATGGTATGCGACTTGGCGACCCAGCCCGAGCCGAGTTCGCGGTATCGGTCCGCCGTCCAGCCGTAAAAGGCCGAATGGGCGACCGCCGCGTCTTGAAGCCAACGAACATACTCGACGTTGTTGGCGTGCCCCTGCGTGTCGATCTCGTCCTGCGTGACCGTGTGGTGATATTCAAAAATTTCCATCATGCCAGCATACTCCCTGACACCAGTCGATTCAATGTCAGCATCGTCGGGATGTCCGGCGAGACAGTGCCGTGACGCCAAAGCGGCGGATTTTTCCGCCATGCCGCTGGGTTGAAACCGCGAACGAAAAATCCGCGTTTTCCATGGTTTTCCAGCTTGAAAACGATGGCTTAGCTACGCCGGAATGGTGACATGCCACCTGCTCGACGTATTGCCTCGGCCATTCCGCGATTTACATTTAGGCATATCGCAAACTCGAATTCCATCCGTCCATTGGAGGGTAGTGCCATGAGATGCGTTTGGTCCGCTTCCGTTGCGATTTTGCTCCTGGTTGTGTCGGGCGTATTGCTGTTTAGCGCCTCCGCGCAAGAACAACGCCCGAGCAGCTACTCGCCGGTCGTCATCAATGAAGACTTTTCCAAAGTCGTCAGTCGCATGGAGGCGGCAAAGCCAAAAATCGCCCAGCGGCAGGCGGCTCTCTTGAGGGAACGCTATGACTTGGGCGATCGTCCGGCCAAAGATGTCACGATGTCACGCGGCAAAGCGATTCAGGAGGGCGTGCGGGCGAAATTGCCCAAGGGCGCCGCCTCGTGGCAAGACCTCGCGGCCATGTCGCCGGAAGACATTCGCGAAAAAGGGCTTTGGCCCAAGGGTTTCTTGCCGCTCCCGCATCCGAATCATGCGGAAGGCGGAATGCTTTTTCCGAAATTTCAGATCGAGAAAATCAAGCAGCAAGAAAACCGCGATTTGACGCGATTCGATCTCGACTACGACTTGCCCGACCATTTCCTGCCGGAATTTCCGCCGGCGATTTTCCTGACCACGCGGCCCGACCTCGGCGACGTTTCGCAAGGGCAAGTCGTTACGCTTAGCAACTACTTCAAGCTGTTCAACGGCATTCTGAATCCGAAACAACTGGAAGGCTTGCGGCTGCTGCTGACGCCGTTCCCGCAACAACAATTCAACGCGACGGACGACCGCCGCTCGTTGGCGCCGAGCATGGGCGTGGCGTGTTTCGATTGCCATGTGAACGGCCACACGAACGGCGCCACGCATTTGGTCGGCGACATTCGCCCGCAAGAATTCCGCCACCGGCTCGATACGCCGTCGCTGCGAGGGGTGAACATTCAACGGCTGTTCGGCTCGCAAAGGGCGTTGAAAAGCGTGGAAGATTTCACGGAGTTCGAGCAGCGAGCGGCCTATTTCGACGGCGATCCGGTGATTGCGACCAAGAAGGGCGTCAACATCTTGGAACGCGGCAGCCAAGTGCATTTCATGGCGGAATTTCAGGAGCTTTTGGACTTCCCGCCCGCCCCGAAGCTGACGGTCCTCGGCCGGTTGGACGCGAAAAAAGCGGCGCCGGCCGAATTGCGCGGCGAAGCGGTTTTCAATGGCAAGGGCCAATGCGCGGTGTGTCATCCGGCGCCGTACTACACCGATAACTCGATGCATAACATGCAAGCCGAGCGGTTTTTTAAGCCGCAGATGGTTAACGGCCGGATGGCTTCGGCCGACGGTCCGATCAAGACGTTCGGGCTGCGCGGCATCAAGGAAAGTCCGCCGTATTTGCACGACGGTCGGCTGCTGACATTGGACGACACGGTCGAGTTTTTTAATCTCGTGTTGGAAACGAAGTTGACCGACGAAGAAAAGCAAGACCTCGTGGCATTCATGCGATGTCTGTAACGACGAGAACGCTCGTTTGACCCGGAGCCGCCAGCTTGCTCTCGACGGCCACGCCCTCGGGCTTGAAGCGAGCGCCGTCGCCGCGTCAAGACTCGGGGTGGTTTACCACCGCAGCGGCTTCTGCCACGACTCCTTGAGCGCGGCGATGTCGGCGGAAATCACTACCGACGTGTCGGCGTGGATTTCCAGCCGGCCGGCAACGGTTACTTCGCCGATCCGGGCGTGCGGCAGGCCGTCCAAAATCGCCTCGAAGGCGTCGGCACGCTGCGGCTCGACTTCGCAGAGAAATCGCGTGTTCGATTCGCTGAATAGGAGCATTTCCGGCGACTGATCGGCCGCCGGCGCGGTTTTATTGCGCGGCACGCGGGAAAGCTGAAGATTTAGCCCAAATCCTCCGGCAAACGCCATTTCGGCGGCAGCCGCGGCGAGGCCGCCTTCGCTCAAATCGTGGCACGCGCGCACCACGCCGGCGTGAATCGCGCGATGCACGGCCGTGAATGTTTCTTTCGCGGCCGCGGCGTCCCATTGCGGCGCCTCGCCGCCGGCAAGATTCTCGACCAGCGCGAAATGCGAACCTCCAAGCTCGTTTTTTGTCAGACCGACGAGATATAGCAGATTGCCCGGCGCTTTCAGGTCCATCGACACGCAACGGCGCACGTCGTCGACTTGGCCCATCGCACTAATAAGCAGCGACGGCGGAATCGAAATCGGCTCGGTTGCTCCGAGCGGGCGGAACTCGTTGTTCAGGCTATCTTTGCCGCTGATAAACGGCGTGCCCAACGCGATGGCGACATCGTGACAGGCCAACGCGGCGCGAACCAGCGAGCCGAGCGTTTCCGGCCGATCGGTCGTGCCCCAGCAGAAATTGTCGAGAATGGCGATCCGCGTCGGATCGGCGCCGACGGCCACGCAATTGCGCACCGCCTCGTCGATCGCGCTGGCGGCCATCCAATACGTGTCGAAATCGCCGAATCGCGGATTCATGCCGCACGACACCACGATGCCGCGCCGGCTCGAAAGCACCGGCCGCACCACGGCCGCGTCGCTCGGGCCGTCGTTCGTCGCGCCGACCAGCGGCTTAATCACGCTGCCGCCTTGCACCTCGTGATCGTATTGGCGGATGACCCATTCCTTGCTGCAAACATTGAGCGAGCCGAGGATTTTGTGGAGTGTGTCGGTGTAGTTGGCGGTCCCCTCGCCCATCGGGAGAGGGCTAGGGTGAGGGCTGCTTGCGGAGACGCCAGCTCCCTGAACTCCACCATCGGAACCCGCTTCGGCCCTCACCCGATGGGCGAGGGGACTTGCGGCCGGCGGCGTATAAACCGCGTCGCGCACTACCGGCGGACGTCCGTCGTGCAAAAACTTCATCGCAAGGTCGGCCACTTGATGCTCGCCAAACTTCAGCACCAAACGATTGTTCGGCACAAACTTGCCGATCGCGGTCGCCTCGACGTTCTCCGATTCGCAAAGCGTGCGGAATTCGTCCCATTTGTCGGGC
>CAZWNM010000111.1:0-6562 GCA_964635765.1 uncultured Planctomycetaceae bacterium
GAGGGAATACGACATTTTCTTCCGATGAACAAAACACCTCATCGAACAAATCCAGCAATCTCAGGCAGCGACATTTTCGCAGCATAGACGGCTATCCAAGAACCCTATTGCTGGTTATATTGGCGGCCATGCTGGTGTGGTAGGCTGGTGCGATGCGGAAGTTCCCCGGGGCCATTGGGTGGCGACGGGACAACGAACGAGAAATGATCAACGGACGGCCGTCTCGGGTTCTCTGGGGAGGCAACATGGTCGGCGCCATCACAAAGTGGGATATTCTTGCGCACCCGATGTCGACCATCCGTTGTTTCGGATGGCGGGTGTTCTTCAAGGCGGTTGCTCCCTGGCACGACGGGCCATTCCTTTCTCTGGTGCAGGATGCCGGTTTCTTCGGCGCCACGGCCTCGCATGGACCCCGAATACTGGAACGCTGCATCGACTTGGAACTGCGGGGCAAGCGAATCTACAAGGCCCTGGCGAAAGCCTTCAGCGACGAAGGATTGGTGGGGATGTTCTTTGCCGGTCTGGTCGAGCAGGAACAATATCATGCCGACCTGCTGGAAATTGCTCGGCATGCCGCGGTGCGCAGCGGCTGGAGAATGAATCGCTTCAACCCTTGGGAAGACTATCTGCCTTGCCTCGAGCGGCAGATGGACGCCGCCGAGGCAGCCGTGTATGAAATCAACTCGGTGGACGCCGCGCTGCGGTTGGTGGTTCAGATCGAATCCTCGGAGATCAACGAGGTCTTCGATTCCGCTCTTGCCGCCACGGATGCGGCCTTCGTGAAGAGGCTCAAACCATTTCGGGAAGCGATGGAAGCCCACATGTCCTACATCGTGGAACGGATTTCACAACTGTCTCCACGACTGATGCTGACGACGCGGGAACTGCGGGCAAGATTTCCTGGGGTGCGGATATAGAGGCGGCCGGCCGCCAGACCACCACCAATCGCGGAGTACACCGGTCTCCGGCATCTCGATTGGAAGGTCCGGAAGCGTGGTGTTCGTCGGGCCACGCGATAACCCGTTTGACGCGCACGGACCAGATCAATGCTCTTTTTATCCCACCCCAACGGACGGGTTAGACGAAACATTAGTAACCCAAACACCTAACCTCTTTCGTGGTTAGGACTAAGGCCATTTGTTGTGGCGACCGGCTTGACACCCCGAATGCAGGCCGGTATGCTTACAGGATTGTGAAAAACCGCTAAGTAGCGGTGGCGTAAGATTTTGTAGCGTCTCGGCCGTTTTTTTGGGGTCGAGCGGGGGGTGGAGGGTGTTGCCCTATACGGCAAACGGCTTCGAGCGTGACGTTCTTTGCCACCTAAGACGAGGCGAAGAATCGTTCACTATTGCCTGCGTATTGGAAAAACGCTGAAAGTGAGATCGAATGGATCCCAATGAATTGCTGCGTATCGTCGATGCCATCCATCGCGATAAAAATATCGACAAGGAAATCGTCTTCGAGGGGATCGAAGCGGCGTTAGTCTCCGCCGCCAAGAAGCATTACGGAGAAGAAGCCGATATCGTCGTCCAGATCGACCGCGCCACGGGCATCATTCGCGGAACGCACAACGGCGAAGAGATGGCTACCGCCGAAATCGCCGAACGCATCGGCGCGCAGACCGCCAAGCAGGTGATGATTCAAAAGATCCGCGAGGCCGAACGCGACGCCCTTTACGACGAATACGCCGAGATGCGGGGCCAACTGGTCACCGGCGTGGTGCAGCGTTACGAAGGCGGCGCGGCCACGGTCACGCTGGCCAATGTCGAGGCGATTTTGCCGAAGGGCGAGCAAATTCCCGGCGAAGCACACCATGCGAACGAGCGAGTTCGCGCCACGGTTTACGAAGTCAAGAAGGCCGGCAGCCGCGTCAAGGTCATTTTGAGCCGCACCAAGCCGCAATTGGTCCAGCGGTTGTTCGAGCAGGAAATCCCCGAAATCGCCGAGGGCGTCATTGAAATCCGCTCCATTTCGCGCGAGCCGGGCTACCGCACCAAGGTGGCCGTCAGCAGCACGGACCAGCGGGTCGATTGCGTCGGCGCGTGCGTCGGCGTCCGCGGCAACCGAATCAAGAATATCGTCGATGAGCTTTCCAACGAACGTATCGACATCGTCCGTTTCAGCGAAGACATGCAAGTGCTCATTCCCAACGCCTTGCAGCCGGCCGAGGTCGAAGAAGTGATTCTTTGTCAAATGTTGGGCCGAGCCATCGTGTTGGTGCAAGAAGATCAGCTTTCGCTGGCCATCGGCCGCCGCGGCCAGAACGTGCGGCTTGCCAGCAAGCTCTGCGGCTGGGACATCGAAATCATGACCCGCGAGGAGCTTGACGAGCAGATCGAGCAGGCCGTGGCGGGCTACTCGTCGCTCGACGGCGTCGAGCCGGAACTGGCCGAGCGATTGGTCGGCGAGGGCTTCCTCTCCTACGACGATCTTTCGGTGATCGAGCCGGACGCCTTGATGGAGATGAGCGGGCTTTCGGCCGAACAGGTCGACCACATTGTCCAGCAGGCCGAGGCGAAGGCGAACGAGGCCGAAAAGGCCGCCGCCGCGCAGCGGCGTCAGCAGCGCGAGAACGATCGAATCGCCGCGGCCGACGCGGCGGAAGCGGCCGCCGCCCCTTCGCCCTATTACGCCGACGGGAAGCCGGCCGAAGTGATCGAACAACAGATCGTCGATGACACGCCTGTCGTCGAGCCTGAGAATAACGAAAAAAACGCCGCGGAGACGTCCGATGACGCCTCGTAACGGAGAAACAGCCAGAACTCGCGATCGTCGAACGTTCGACGCCACTTATTACCACAGGGAGCGGCCCCTTGCCCATCCGCATTTACGCATTAGCGAAACAACTGAAGTTCGACAGCAAAGTGCTGGTCGACATCTGCACCAAAGCGGGTGTCACGGGGAAAGGCTCTGCGCTGGCCAGTCTGACCGACGAGGAAATGGCGACGGTCACAGCCTACATCGCCAAACGGCAAACCCACGCCGGCGGCGCGGCCGCGCCGGTCGGCGGATCTGACGCGGCGGGCACGGGCGCGATTCGCCGCGAGGATTACATCGCTCCCGGCGGCGTGATCTCGGGCAAAATCCCGGCTCTTCCGCCCCCCAAAATTCCTAAGTCGCTCCAGCCGAAGAAAAAGCCCGAGGCGCCTCCACTGCCTTCTCTGCCGGAATCGCCGAAGGGGAAGGGGCTTTTGCAAGGGCAGCCGGAGTCGTCGGCAAAGCGCCCAACGACGGAGAAACCCGGCGAAAAGCCAAGAGAAGAACCGCCCGTGCAACTGACGAGCATGCAGTTGGAACAGCGGTTCGACCGAATCCTCGACAAACAGCCGGAGGCGTCGAAGCGGGATCGGAATAAAGACAAGGAAAAACGCGAGGAGCGGGAACGCGGCCCGGCAATCAAGTTGGCGCCGCTTCCGCCGTCGTCGCGCACGCCGCGCAAGTCGAAATCGTCGGAGCCGACTCCGCAAAAGCCGGATCTCCGGCTTCCACGCGACGCCATCCGCGCCGGCAAGGCCGGCAGCAAGCCGCTTTCCGAGCACATCCGCAAGCATGAGCAGAAACGCATGGCGGCGGATGCCGCGAAAACGGGGCCGCGCAGGGGCGGGCCCGCAGTGCCGCCGGCGCCGCTGTCGCCCGAGGAATTGCTGGCGGCCGAACGCGAGCGCACCCGCCGCGGCGGACGCCCGGCCGTCGCCGAGAAGGACGAGGACGGCGCCGTAACGCTTGGCGGGCGCGAGCAGCGGCAATTAAAGCGCAAGAAAACGGCCACCGTCAAGCGAAAGCCGGCGGTGGAGGGCGAGGAAGACGTCGTTGTATCGCCGCTTCGGCGACGCACGCACATTCGCCGCACCGGCGCGAACACGGCCGCGCCGCGCCGCGAGAACGTCACGGTGGAGTTGCCCTGCACGGTGCGGACTTTTTCGGAAGCGCTCGGCGTGCCCGCCCGCGATATTTTGGCCAAATTGCTCGAACTCGGCACGATGAGCAACATCACCGCCGCGCTTGCCGACGACATGGCCGAGCTTTTGGCCTCGGAATTGGGCGTCGAGGTCAACTTCCACCGCGAGGCGAATCTCGAACAGAAGTTGATCGAGTCGCTCGAAGGCGCCGACGATCCGGCCAAGTTGCTGCCTCGCCCGCCGATCGTCACGTTCCTCGGCCACGTCGATCACGGGAAGACGTCGCTGTTGGACAAGATCATCGGGCTGGATGTCGCCAAGCATGAAAAAGGCGGCATCACCCAGCACATCCGCGCCTATCGCGTCGATCGCAACGGCCGCGCGGTCGCGTTCGTCGATACGCCGGGCCATGAAGCGTTCACCGAAATGCGTGCCCGCGGCGCCAACGTCACCGACATCGCGGTGTTGGTCGTGGCGGCCGACGACGGCGTCATGCCGCAGACGGAAGAGGCCATCAGCCACGCCAAAGCCGCCGGAGTGCCGATCGTCGTTGCGCTCAACAAGATCGACCTGCCCGGCGCCAACGCGCAGCGAACCTACGAGCAATTGGCGGCGAATGAATTGCTGCCGAGCGAATGGGGCGGCGAAACGGAAGTGGTCAAGACGAGCGCGACGACCGGCGAAGGCATCGACAAGCTGATCGAAACGCTGCTGACGGTGGCCGAGTTGCACGAATACAAGGCCGATCCCGATCGGCCCGCCCGCGGCACTTGTTTGGAGTCGGAAATGAACGAAGGCCGCGGCGTGGTTGCGAAATTGCTGGTTCGCACCGGCACGTTGCGGCCGGGCGACATCGTGGTATGCGGAGCGGCGTACGGCCGGGTGAAGGCGATGTACGACACGCTGATTCCGCGCAAGAAATATGACGAGGCAGGGCCGTCGACGCCGGTCAACGTCACCGGTTTGAGCATGGCGCCCGGCGCCGGCGATCGATTTTACGTGCTCCATGACATTTCGCAGGCGCGGCAATTGGCCGAGCAGCGCGCGGCGGAAGCCCGGCAACGCGAGTTGGGCAACTTCCAACCGCACGTCACGTTGGAAACGTTGTACGAGCGGCTCGGCGAAGAGGCCAACGTGCGAACGCTCAACATCATTCTTCGGGCCGACGTTCGCGGCTCGATCGAAGCGATTCGCAAGGAGTTGACGAAGCTGCAACACGCCGAGGTGCAGATCAAGATTTTGCAAGCGACCGTCGGCGGCGTCAGCGAGGCCGACGTGCATTTGGCCCATGCTTCCGACGCCGTGATTATCGGTTTTTCGGTGGTGCCGGACGAAAAGGCCCGGGCGTTGGCCGAAAAGCTCGGCGTGCAAATTCGCCGGTACGACATTATTTATCAGGTGACCGACGACTTGAAGGCGGCCTTGGAGGGCATGCTCAAGCCGGAGCGGCAGGAGAAGGACCTCGGCCGCGCGTTGGTGCAGCAGGTGTTCCATATCAGCAAGGTCGGCACGGTGGCCGGCTGCCGCGTGTTGGCCGGCACGATCCAGCGCGACGCGCGGATTCGTTTGATCCGCGAGAGCCGCGTGATCGGCGACTACGCCCTCGATTCGTTGAAACGCGAGAAGGACGACGCCCGCGAGGTCCGCGAGGGCTTCGAGTGCGGCATGAGGTTGGCCAATTTCAACGACATCAAGGAAGGCGATTTGCTGGAAGCCTATAAGATCGAAGAAATTGCGAGAACGTTTTAAGAAAAGGGGCTAGGGACTAGGGGCTAGGGACGAGATTTCTGGCTCCCTAGTCCCTAGCCCCTAGCCCCTAACCCCTAATCATGTCCCGACGCCTGGAAAAAGCCGCCGAAGCCGTCCGCGAAGTCGTGAGCATGGCGATATTGACCGAGCTGAACGACCCTCGCGTTCGGGACGTTACGGTGACGTACGTCGAGGTGTCGGCGGACATGCGTTACGCGAAGGTACACGTTTCAGTGATGGGCGATGAAGCCCGGCAGAAGTTGACGTTGCGCGGTTTGCAAAGCGCGGCGGGCTTTTTGCAAGCAAAGATTGCAAAGCAGATCGAGATACGTTATACGCCCAAGTTGACGTTCCTGCTGGATCAAGGGGTCAAGCGATCGATCGCGGTGGCCCAGATTTTGCGGCAGGTTCTTCCCCAGGAGCCGACCGACGCCGACGCGGAACCGGAAACATCCGAGGTTCCAGCCATTGACGCGCCGCAATCGGCCGGTCACGACCCCAGCGAGCAATCCCCATGACCGCCGCCAATCGCGCCGACAAGTTCACGAAAATCCACAAGATTCTGAAGAAGTGCTGCAAACCGGCCTCGCCGGCGTCCGGCCGCTCGGTGATCGAATACTTGCTGTTCGCTTGCTGTTTGGAAGACTCGCACCACGACGTGGCGGAAGAGGCGTTCGCCGCGCTGGTTCACACGTTTTTCGATTGGAACGAGGTGCGCGTCACGTCGATTTCCGAATTGGCCGAGGTCATGGCTTGCCTGCCGGACCCGCGCGCGGCGGCTAACCGCATCAAGCGCGTGCTGCATTCCGTGTTCGAGGCCACGTTCAATTTCGACCTCGAAGAGCAAAAGAAAAAGAATCTCGGCCCGACGATCCAGTGGCTCGAAAAACTCGACGGCACGACCCCGTTCGTCG
>CAZWNM010000112.1:0-6559 GCA_964635765.1 uncultured Planctomycetaceae bacterium
GGCGTTGCCGGCTTGCAGTTGCATAAACGTCAGTTCGGTCCAATCGTACGCCATCGACGGCGGCAACTGCTTGTCGGCAATCTCTTGCATCATTGCAATGGCTTGCCCCGAGCTGATGCTTGGGTCCATGGCACCGGTGATGCTCGTGGCGGAATACATGTTGTAGCGCATCACCATCACAGGACCGCTGACGTCGCGCACGTCCATCAGCGAGCCGAGCCGGATCATTTGCCCTTGGTTGTTGCGGACCTGAAGCCGCAGAATATCTGGAACCTTGTTGCGAAATCGCTGATCGGCCTGAACATTGACCTGCCACGTCCGCCCGAACTCGTTGAAGTTGTTCACGTAGAACGAGCCTAGATAGACCTGCAGCGTATTGAAAAGGTCGCTGACCTGCACGCCCAAGGCCATGCACTTGGTCCGGTCGATGTCGAGGTAGAGCCAAGGCGTGTTCACGCGAGAACTGTTGAACAAGCCGTGCAACCCGGATGTCTGATTGCCCGCGTCGACGATCTTATCGCTGACGCGTTGCAGTTCGCTCATGCCGAGATTGCCCCGGTCCTCAATAATGAGTTTGAAACCGCCGGTTGCGCCCAGGCCGTCGATCGGCGGCGCGCCGAAGGCCGACACGATCGCGCCTTGCACTTCCCGCTGGCACCGATCGCGAATCGCCTCGGCGATTGCGTCGGCCGTTTGCGCGGAGCCGTGCCGGGCGGCGAAGTCTTCCAGGATGACGTACATGGAGCCGAGATTGGGAGCATTGGCGCCAAGAATTAACGATTGGCCGGAAATCCCCACCGTATGCGCAACCACTTTCTTCCCGCCGATGGTCAGATCGCGAACGATCTTTTCGATCCGGGCCATGGTTTTCTCCGTGCGTTCGACCGACGCCGAATCCGGCAACTGCACGTTCAACAGCAAGTACCCCTTATCCTGCTGCGGAATGAAGCCCGTGGGCGTGCGGTTGAATTGCCAGTACGTCAACCCCAGAAGGCCGACGTAGACCAGCATGGTGATCAGACTGACGCGGAGGAGCATGCCCACCAAACGAACATAGATACTCGTGCTGAGCTTGAAGCCGGCATTGAACAGACGAAAGAACCAACCCAGCGTGATGTCCAATAGCCAAGTCAACGGGTCGCGGCGCGTGCCTCGCGGCCGCAACAGAATGGCCGCCATCGCCGGACTCAGCGTGAGCGAATTGAAAGCCGAGATGACCGTCGAAACGGCGATGGTCACGGCAAATTGGCGGAAGAATTGGCCGCTGATCCCGCCGAGGAATGCGGCCGGTATGAAGACGGCGAACAGCACGAGCCCCACCGCGATGACCGGGCCGGTCACCTCGTCCATGGCTTTGCGGGCCGCATCGCGCGGCGACAGGCCTTGCTCGAGCCAGCGCTCGATGTTTTCGACCACCACGATGGCGTCGTCCACCACGATGCCGATCGCCAGCACCAAGCCGAACAGCGACAAGTTGTTCAGCGAAAACCGGAAGGCGGCCATGACCGCAAAGGTGCCGATGATGGCGACCGGAACGGCAATCAACGGAATGATCGCCGCCCGCCAGTTTTGCAGGAACACCAACATCACCAACGAGACCAGGATCACCGCGTCGCGCAGCGTGTAAAAGACTTCGTTGACCGAGTCGTTAATGAACGGCGTCGTATCGTAAACGATCTGATATTCCAGACCGTCGGGAAAACTTTTTTTCAGCTCCTTCATCTTGGCGTACACTTGGCGGGCCGTATCCAATGCGTTGGAGCCGGGGAGTTGGAAAACGTTCAACGCTACCGAGGGGCTGCCGTCCAAGGTGCAGGACTGGTCGTATTGTTGCGATCCCAGGACGACGCGTGCCACGTCGCGCAGCCGGACGATGCCGGTCGATTGCGCCGGCGGAGCGCCGGGGGTGCTCGACGCGCTTTGCCCCGTCGCGCCGGTTTGGCCGGTCGTGCTCGACGCGCCGGCCTGCAGCGCCTGCGACAACGTATTGTTCTGGCCGGCCTTGACGATGATGTCGGCGAACTGCTCGGGATCGATCAATCGCCCCAAGGTGTTGATGGTTAGTTGAAATTGCTGGCCTTTGGGAACCGGCTCTTGACCGATCTGGCCGGCCGCCACTTGCACGTTCTGCTGGGCGATCGCGGTCACGACATCCAGCGCGCTGAGGTTCAACGCCGCCAGCTTGTCGGGGTCGAGCCACGCTCGAAGGCTGTAGTCGCGCTGCCCAAAATAAGTGACGTCGGCCACGCCGGGCAGCCGCCCCAATTCATCGCGGATGTAGATCGTGGCGTAGTTGCTCAAGAAGATATCGTCGTACCGGTTGCCCGGCGAAACCAGATTCACGATCATCAGCGTGTTCGGCGAGATTTTCTTGACCGTGATGCCTTCGTTCTGAACCAACTGCGGGATGACGGGCAAGGCGAGCGAGACTCGGTTTTGCACCAACACTTGAGCCATGTCCGAGTCCATGCCCAGCTTGAACGTGATCAACAGCCGGTAGGTGCCGTCGTTGGTCGCCTGCGACGACATGTACGTCATGCCTTCGACGCCGCTGACCTGCTCCTCGATCGGCGCGGCCACCGTATCGCGCACGGTTTGGGCGTTGGCCCCGGGATAGAACGCCGTCACCAGAACCGTCGGTGGAGTTACTTCGGGATACTGTGCCACCGGCAGCGTGAACAAAGCCACCCCGCCGGCCAGCACAAAGACGATCGACAGCACGGAGGCGAAGATCGGACGGTCTATGAAAAAGTGTGATATCATTGCGGTTGATCGCCTTTCCCATCGGCAGGCGGTGTTTCGTCCGCGCCGGCTAAAGTAGTCCGAGTATCTTGCTGGCGGCCGTTCACATGCCAATGAAGCGTCTGGAGCAGCAATGCGGCAACGACTCCCACGCAGCCGCCGAGAAGGAGCGCCCACGTCGGATCAATCAGCCCGATCTGGGACAGCGAGTAACCGATCCCCAGTCCCACCAGCGCGCCAAGCAGGGCGGAGCCGATCCACTGCGTGGCGATGGCCATGAAGAGCCGCGTCTCGCTCAGCCCGCAGATGACGTAGAAGAAGACGGGCGTGAGGAAGATGCCAAACAGCGTCACGCCCAACATGCCGCTGAAGACGGCTGTTCCCAGCGACCGGCGCATCTCGGCTCCGGCCCCGCTGGCAAACACCAGCGGCACGACCCCCAAGATGAAGGCGAAGGAGGTCATTAGGATCGGCCGCAGCCGTAGCCGGGAAGCCTCCTTCGTGGCGTCGAACCGCGAATGGCCCTGTTGGTGCAGCCGCCTGGCGAATTCGACGATCAAGATCGAGTTCTTGCACGCCAGCCCGACCAGCACCACCAGCCCGATTTGCACGAAAATGTTGACCGAACTGTCCTTCGTCGTGTTCAAGTTCTGCACGCCCAACACCGAACACAGCAGGCACAAGGGTACCACCAGAATCACGGCCAGCGGCAAGGACCAGCTTTCGTACAACGCGGCCAACGCCAGGAAGACGCAAGCGACCGCCAGCCCAAAAACGTATATGGCCGTGTTGCCGGCCCGGATTTGCATGAACATCAATTCGGTCCATTCTTTGTTCATGGAAAGGGCCAATGTCTGGTCGGCCAGCTTATCGACGGACCCGATCACGTCTCCAGAACTGGTTCCGGGCCGGAGGTTTCCGGTGACCGACGCGGCTGTGTGCAGGTTGTAGCGGTTGACGAAAATCGGTCCGCCGATTTCGCGGACGCTGCCCAACGCGCCGAGTGGAACCATCTGCCCCTGCGCGTTTCGGACTTTCAATAAATTGATGTCTTCGACTCGGTTGCGGTAATCGCCGTCGGCCTGGATATTGACTTGCCAATGGCGGCCGAAGGCGTTAAAGCTATTGACGTAAAGCGAGCCGAGATAGATCTCGAGCGTCTGATTCACATCGTTCAACGGTATCCCCAACGACGCCACCTTGGTCCGATCGATGTCCATGTAGAGCTGCGGCGTCACGGAACGGAACTGCGTGGATACGCCCACCAATGCAGGCTCCTTTTGCAGTTGGCGGATGAATTCCATGGTCTGACGGTCCAGGATCGATAGGCCCAGGCCGCCGCGATCCTCGACCATGAGTTTGAATCCGCCGGCCACGCTCAGCCCCGGGATCGGCGGCGAACCGAACGCGAGCACCTGCGCATCCTTGACCTGCTGGGCCCACAGCGGCCGCAATTTGGCCATGATGGCCTCGTCGGTCAACTTTGGATTTTTCCGTTCCGCGAACGGGTCCAGGGTAACGAACATCGATCCGAAATTCGAGCCGGTGGCGCTCTGCACGAAGGAATAGCCGGCCACGGTAAGCGTGTGCGCCACGCCCGGCCGCTTCACTCCCGGCTTTTCCTCCAGCGCAATCTGTTCGATCTTCGCCAAGGCGGCCCGCGTGCGTTCCAGCGACGCCGCGTCGGGCAATTGCACGCTGACCAAGATTCGACCTTGGTCTTGTTGCGGCACGAATCCCCGCGGCGCACCGCGCAACGTACCTTGTATCCACGGAAGCGCCTGCTGCGAAAGGAATTTTGGAGGAACTCCCACCTTGTCCGCCACCTTTTGGATCGTGGGAGCGACACCCTGGGGTATGAACCGCTCGGGGATGCCTTGAAACGTCACATAGGTTAAAACCAGGAGCCCTCCATAGGCCGCCAACACCAACAGATTGACGCGCAGGAGCCGCCCGACAATCCAGGCATATCCCGCGACGCTTGCGCCGAACGTTGCGTTGAATAGACGGAAAAACCAGCCGATCGCCATGTCGAGCAGCCACGTCAGGGGATCGCGGCGCACGCCATGACGCGGCCGCAAAAGAATGGCGGCCAGCGCCGGGCTGAGCGTCAACGAATTGATGGCCGAAAAGACCGTCGAGGCGGCGATCGTGACGGCGAATTGGCGGAAGAAACGGCCCGTAATGCCGCTGATAAACGCGCACGGCACGAATACGGCGCAAAGGACCAAGGCCACGGCGACGACCGGGCCGGTAACCTCTTCCATCGCTTTGTAGGTCGCGTCGCGCGGACTCATGCCCTTGTCCAGCCAGCGCTCGACGTTCTCGACCACCACGATCGCGTCATCGACCACGATGCCGATGGCCAGCACCAGCCCGAACAGCGAGATGTTGTTCAGGCTGAAGCCCACCGCGGCCATGACCGCAAACGTGCCGACAATAGCCACCGGCATGGCGATCATGGGGATCAGCACCGACCGCCAGTTTTGCAGGAAGACCAGCACCACGAGACCCACCAACAGCGCCGCCTCCAACAAGGTCAGAAATACGTCGGCGACCGATTCGCGGATGAACGGCGTGGTGTCGTAGGCGATTTGGTAGCTGATGCCATCGGGAAAGCGCTTCGAAAGTTGCTTCATCTTCGCTTGCACCCGTTCGGCTACTTCGAGTGCATTGGTGTCAGGAAGCTGAAAAACGGCTATTCCAACCGATTGGCCACCGTCGAACGTCATGGCCTGCCGGTAATTCTGCGATCCCATTTCAACGCGAGCGATGTCCCGCAGCCGAACGATGCTGACCGACGGCCTGCGAGGTCCGCCGCTTAGAACCGTGTTCGCCACGATGCCGCCGGCGGCCGTGCTTCCGTTGTCGGCGCTGTTGATCGACAAGCCGGAAATCTCGCCGGCCGATCCGACGCCCAAATTCTGCTCGGCGATCGTTCCGCCCGAGCCGGTGTTGTTCGTGACGCCGCTTGCCGTCCCACTGTTGTTGGCGGCTCCGCCGGTGGTGCCGCCGCCGCTCGAGCTCGCCGCGCCGCCGGTGGAACCGCCGCCGGTGGCGCCGCTGCCAGCCGCGTTGTTGGCCGTCGGCGCCGTGACGGTGCTGGCAGCCGGACTGCGGAGCGCGCTGGAAACACTCGCCGCGCCGGTGATGACCGAATTGCCCTGGAGCGGATTTGCGAGTCCGGGGGTTGGCATTCCGGAATTGACCGGCGTCGACGCTCCGGTTGTCGTGGCAGTCGAAGCGGGAATGCCCTGATCAACCTTGACGATGATGTCGCCGAACTGTTCAGGAGTCGCCAGCCGGCCTAGGCTGTCGATGGGAATGTCAAACGGCTGGCCGCCGGCCATCGGCGGCTGACCGATCCGCCCCGCCGGCACGTCGAGGTTCTCGCGGCCGATCGCGGCCGCTACGTCACCGGCGTTAATGCTGTAGGACGCCATTTTTTGCGGATCGAGCCAGGCGCGGATGCTGTAGTCGCGCTCGCCGAAGATATTGACGTCCGATACGCCGTCGATTCGCAGCAATTCGTCACGGATGTTGATCAATGCGAAATTGCTCAGGTAGACGTCATCGTAACGGCCGTTCTTGGAAATCAGGTTCACGACCAGCAAGATGTCGGGAGTCCGCTTGCGGATCGTGATTCCCTGGTTCTGGACCGGGGTTGGCAAGATCGGCATGGCCAGCGCCACGCGGTTCTGCACCATGACCAGCGCCGTATTCAAGTTGGTGCCCACGTCGAAGGTGACGCTGAGCGAGTAGGAGCCGTCGTTGCCCATCTGCGACGACATGTACAACATGCCTTCGACGCCGTTGA
>CAZWNM010000113.1:0-6556 GCA_964635765.1 uncultured Planctomycetaceae bacterium
TTGACCACCGGCGCCACATGCAGCGAGGCCGCCAAAATGCTCAAAAAGGCGGGAGCTGCCTCGGTTGCGGTTGCCGTCGTCGCCCGTGCCGAAGGATTCTCGCCGCATTTGCCGCCATAAAACAACTGCACTTGCCTCTGCGGAAAAAATAGGAACAATACAAGCCATGAGCAATGACCTGCCAACAACATCCGCCGCAAGTCCGCCGATTTTACACCCCTTCCGCCGCGCCGTATTGCGCGGCTTGGCCGTGCTGTGCCCGCCGCTGCTGACCATCCTAATCCTCGTTTGGGCCATCAGCACCACAAAAACGTACTTCCTCGAACCTGTCACAAATTGGGCCAGGGAAAGTCTTGTGTGGTACGTGGCCGACATCCGCGAGGATTTGCCGCTGAAGTCGCCCAACGCAAGGACGGCGAATTGGGAAGGTCAAACATACTATCGGCTCGACAACGGCTCGTTTATTCCCGAAGCCGTCTATGAACTCGTGCAACAGCATCCGGGCACGCATTCATCGGCCACGGGCGATGATTATTACGCCCGCTACGTCGATTTGACCTACTTGCGGCCTTATGTCGCCATCCCGTTTTTCCTAGCCGTGTTCACCTTGCTGCTATACCTTTTGGGCAAGTTCATGGCGGCAGGGATGGGCAATTTCTTCGTTAATTTGTTCGACATGTTCATCGCGCGTTTGCCCGGCGTTCGCGGCGTGTATTCCGCGGTAAAGCAGGTCAGCGATTTCGTTTTCACCGAACGCAAAATGACCTTTACGCGAATCGTCGCCGTCGAGTATCCTCGCAAAGGCATTTGGTCGATGGGCTTTGTGACCGGCGAAAGCCTGGCGTCGATTCACGATGTCGCCGGCGAGCCGATCGTGGCCGTATTGATACCCTATTCCCCGTTGCCGGTGACTGGTTGCGCCATTACTGTGCGAAAAAGCGAGTGTATCGACCTGAACATTACCTTCGATCAAGCGTGTCAGTTCATCGTCAGTTGCGGCGTCGTCATTCCGCCGCATCAGGTGTGGAACGCGACAGAGCAGGGATTAGAGATGGGGGATTAGCGATTGGAAAACTGAACCCTGAAAACACATCGCGTGGACACGGCGGCTAAACGTTTCTGACCCCCCAATCCCCAATCCCCTCCCAATGTCCCTTCACCTTGGAACGCGAGCGAGCGCATTAGCCCGATGGCAGGCCGATTGGGTCGCCGCGCAGTTGCGTAAATTGGGCGTCGAGGTGGAATTGACGCCGATCACGACTTCGGGCGACCGAACCGTCGAATCGCTCGAAACGTTCGGTGGACAGGGTGTTTTCACCAAGGAAATCCAACTCGCGCTGCTCGATGGCCGCATCGATGTCGCCGTGCATAGCCTCAAGGACTTGCCGACCGTCGCCACGCCGGGCTTGTGTCTGGCCGCAGTGCCGGAGCGGGCGTCATGCCGCGATGTTTTGGTTTCCGCATCCGGCAAAACGCTCGAAAACTTGCCCAAAGGCGCGGTTATCGGCACCGGCAGCCCTCGGCGTCGGGCGCAATTGTTGCACGTGCGGCCCGACTTGCAAATGAACGACATTCGCGGCAACCTCGATACGCGATTGCGAAAACTTCAAGCCGGCGACTGCAACGCTATCGTGTTGGCCGAGGCCGGTTTGCAGCGGCTTGGATTTGCCGATCGAATTTCGCAAGTGCTGCCGCTGGAAATCATGTTGCCGGCAGCCAGCCAGGGTGCGCTCGGATTGGAAACGCGCGCCGACGATGAATCGTCGCGTCGCATTGTCGCCCAACTCGATCACGCCGCGACACATGCCGCTGTGTCGGCCGAACGCTCGTTGCTTGCGTCGCTTCGAGCCGGCTGCTTGGCGCCCGTCGCCGCGTTGGCGCAAATGGAAGACGATCGGCTGACGCTCATCGGCCGCGTGGTCGGCATCGACGGCGCCGGCCGGCTTGAAGCCAGCAGAACCGCGTCGCTCGCCGAGGCCCACAATTTAGGCCGCCGCGTTGCCGAGGATTTGTCGGCTCAAGGCGCCGACGCGTTGATTCGCGATTCGCGGCAAGGATTTTATTGACTCTCAGCTAAGTAATGCAACAACTCGCGGCGTTTTCCCGCAAAACCGGCCTCCCGTTGTTCGGCCTTGTTGCATTACTATTCTGACCGTCAATAGGCGGCATCTTGGGCAAAGCACCCCGCCATCCCGGTATTGCCAATATCGTCGGAACAACAGTTACCCTTGGCAAGCTAGGCAAGACCGGAAATTCTGCCGGTTGCAACGATTTAGCAAGAATTTCTCGTTATAACTTAAAAACAGTGGATGCGAATTGCTGGCAAGTTAGGAATAGTAGGAGACTTTGAGCCGAAAAGGAGGCTTTAACCTATAGTTGAGCGACTTGGGAAAACCTTTCGTTGAGGGAATTGGAAATGCCGGCATGTTGACGCAACTACAAATCCATCGAAACTGGTCGTTTTTGGGACTGTGGTATCGGCTTGCCGACGCGGTTTGCATTTTCGTCGGGCTGGCGATTTGCGCCCCCCGCAATCTGCTTCTTACCGACCACTACATCACTGCTGCCGCGGTGGCCATCATCGTTTACAACTTGCTTGCCGAGATCGGCGACATGTATCGGAATTGGCGCGGGGTTTCGGAACATCGCGAGGGCGTCGGCACGATCCTATGCTGGGGAATCGCTTGGCTCATTCTTTTGATAGCCAGCTTTGCCACCAAACACACCGCCACATTTTCGCGGATCTCGATGACGGCATGGCTCTTTGTGACGCCAGTGCTTATTATCGCCGGGCGCATCGTCACCCGATGGTGCCAACGCATGCGCCGATCGCTGGGATACAACACCAAAGCGTTCGCCATTGTCGGCGTTAATGAACTGGGCTTCCAACTGGCGAAAAACATCGAGGCTTCGCCCGAATTGGGCCTATCGCCGGCGGGATTCTTCGACGATCGGCCGGAGGAACGAAATCCAGCCATCCCCGACGGCGTCGGCCGACAGGTTGGAACAATTCAAGACCTGATCGACAAGGCCAAGGCCGGCAAAATCGACCGCATCTACATCACCTTTCCCATGCGGGCGGAAAATCGCATTCGCGGCATCCTCAATGAGTTGGCCGACACGACGGCCTCGGTGTACATCGTACCCGACTTCTTTGTGTTCCAATTGCTCCATTCGCGTTGGACCGACATACTCGGCTTGCCCGCGGTCAGCGTGTTCGAGAATCCGCTCTATGGCATCGACGGAATGGCCAAGCGGCTTTTCGATCTTATCCTAAGCGTTCTGCTCCTAGTGATTCTCGCCGTGCCGATGGCAATCGTCGCCGTCACCATCAAACTCACGTCGCGGGGCCCCATGTTTTTCCGCCAACAACGTTACGGCCTCGACGGCCGCGAAATCCGCGTTTGGAAGTTTCGCACCATGACCGTTTGCGAGGATGGCGTCAACGCCGTGCAAGCGAAACGCGACGATCCCCGCGTTACGCCGCTCGGCGCCGTACTGCGAAGATTCTCGATCGACGAACTGCCACAATTGTTCAACGTGATCGACGGCGTCATGTCGCTGGTCGGACCTCGTCCGCACGCCAATGCGCAAAACGAGGAGTTCCGCAAGCAAATCCAGGGCTACATGCTTCGCCACAAGGTCAAGCCCGGCATCACGGGCTTGGCGCAAGTCAGCGGTTGGCGCGGCGAAACCGACGTACCTGAAAAAATGCGAAAACGCATCGATTGCGATCATCGTTACATCCGCGAGTGGTCGTTGTGGCTCGACATAAAGATACTGTTCCGAACGATCTTCGTCGTCATTTCCGGAAAAAATGCGTATTAATCAGTGGCTAGTGGCTAGCGGTCAGTGGCTAGTGTAAAGCTGCCAACGATTTTACGAACCACTAGCCACGAACCGCTAGCCACTAGTTCATTCCATGCTCCCCACTGAATCACTCGACATCACCTGCGATTCGACACCGACGCCGTCGGCCGCGCTCCCGGTTCCGCCGGTAACCGCCGCGGAAACGATTCGCGTGTTGCATCTGATTAACGGCGAACATTACGCCGGCGCGGAACGCGTGCAAGACCTATTGGCAATGCGGCTGCCGGAATTCGGATTCTCAGTCGGTTTCGCGTGCGTCAAACTCGATACGTTCGACGCGATGCGCGAATCGCGCGACACGCCGCTCTTTGACGTTTCGATGCGGACGCGATTCGATCCGCGCGCAGTCTGCCGCGTCGCTCGCATCGTTCGAGAGGGAGGCTACCGCATTTTGCATGGCCACACGACCCGCACGGCACTGGTCGGCGCACTGGCGGCCGCAATGACGGGCGTGCCGATGGTCTACCATGCCCATAGTCCCGCGTCGCGCGACAGCACGCGGCAATGGATGAATCGCATCAATGGCGCGGTCGAGCGACTGTGTTTGCGAAACGCCGCGCGCGTCATCGCCGTATCGCAGGCGATGGCCGATCATATCGCCGGCGAGGGTTTCGACACTGCGCGGATCGCCCTGGTGCCGAACGGCGTGCCGGGCTTGCCCGAATTGCCGCGACGCAAGAAACCCGCCGGCGTTTGGACCCTCGGCGTCGTCGCGTTGTTCCGGCCTCGCAAGGGAATTGAGGTTTTGCTGGAAGCGATCGCCATTCTTTTGCGACAAGGATTGCCGGTTCGACTTCGGGCGGTCGGCGCGTTCGAGTCGCCCAACTATGAAGCGAAAATCTCCGCACGCATTCGCCGGCTTCAACTCGGCGAACACGTCGCGTGGACCGGCTTCACGCGCCACGTGGCCGACGAATTGCAGGAAATGGATATGCTCATGCTGCCGAGTTTGTTCGGCGAAGGCTTGCCGATGGTCGTGCTGGAAGCGATGGCCGCCGGAGTGCCGGTAGCGGCGACCGACGTACCGGGCGTGCCCGAGGCCATTCGCCACGGCCGGGACGGTGTCTTAGCCCAGCCCGGCGATCCCGAGAGCCTTGCGCGGGCGATTGCCGATGTCATTGCCGGACGTTACGACTGGGAATCGCTGCGCGTCAGTGCGTTCGAACGACATGCCGAGCGGTTTTCCGACCGAGCGATGGCCTCGGGCGTGGCCGGGGTGTATCGGGAAATTAGTGGCTAGTGTTACATGTTCAGATGCTCATCGCTCCAAACTCGCACGCCCTCGACGAATGCGGCGTACTTTTTGTCTTCGTTGAGAATGTGGTCGAGCCACCAGACCTTGATGAATTTCATGGAATCGCACGCCACTCGGGCCATCAACTGCGATTTCAAGTCGGCCATCCATTGCAGCATGTTGTCGTGCAACGCCTTATGGGCCTCGAAACCAATGAAGACAATTTCCTTCATCCGATCTTCTTCATGTTGAAAATGGATGCGGGCGGAATGGGTCAATCCGTCGAGAAGCCGTTCCGCCGCCAAGCCAGGCGAGTGCCCTTGCATGGGCAAATAGAGTTTGTTGATGTCGGCGAAAATCCGCTGGTGTTCCTCGTCGAGCGAGGAGTCGCTCACACTGTAGCAATCTGTCCAGATGACGAATTCAACGTCAATCATGGAACGACTTTCTCCATTTCCAAACGCTGTTTTTCCACGCCGCACAACATCCGAGCAGCTGCATTAAAAATCTACGCTATTTTCATCGCATAACCTGGCACAAGTGGGGGGTGTCGTGCCTTGCTCGGTTTAAAAAATGTTCCAAATGCAACGAAAATCGCAATAATGCGGACGGCTCCCGCACAAAAAAAAGCCATAACGGTTATGATCTTTGGCGAAAAAACAATCTATGTTTGACTGGTAGCCATAGTCTCCACCCACCAACGACGATCTCGGCAGTTTCTGTCATGTCCATGTTTTTCGAGAAAAAAAAGACGCAAGAAGTTCACGCTCACATCAACAGGTTGCTGAGCGATTGCTCCGAAGGCCGCCGGCTCGATTGCCGCATTAAGCACGTATTGGTTGGCATGGTCGTTCCGATCGTAGACCGCCGTCCCGTGGTTGACCAAGCGTTTGCGGCCACGACGAAAGATTTTTCCAGCCACGGCGTGGGCATGGTGTTTCAGCGCCCCGAGGCGCCGCCCGAAGCCATGCTGGGGTTTTGCATTGCGGGCAAAATGATCTTTTTTCGCGCCGAAGCCAAGCATACGGAACCGATCGGCGGCGGTTTTTTCCTGCATGGGTTCGAAATGTTTGAGGTTGTCTCTTTGGAGGACTATCCCGAACTTGAATCGGTGGATCTTTGAAACTTGCCTCAATGATTTCCTACGTGAATGTCAAGTTTACAGGTGGTTCGTTCGTTCGAGACGAATATCGAATATTTTTTCTCTGATCCAACAAGGAACGCCATGCCGCGTTTACCTTGCAGACCGGCTATAATCTCTGCGACGCCCCGATGGTCTATCGGCCCTCCTTCCATCCTGAACTCGACGCCACGCCGGGCGACGACGCTCCCCCGGCAACCTTGGGCATTTTCGGCCGGGTCAACACAGGCACGAGGCTCGGTGAACTGCGTGATGGACATGCCAATACAGTTATGACGGGCGAGTTGCAGCGCATCACGACCATGCAGCCG
>CAZWNM010000114.1:0-6545 GCA_964635765.1 uncultured Planctomycetaceae bacterium
TGACGGCCGACGTGCTCGGCATCAATCGCACGACGCTCTATAAGAAAATGAAGCGGCTCGGCCTGGAAGACATCGCCGTCTCGATGGGACGGTAGGGGGCGAGCAGCCGGAGGCTGGGGACCGGGGATTGGGGATTGGAACGGAAGGTTTGCAAAAGTCCCCTCTCCCTCTGGGAGAGGGCTAGGGTGAGGACTATTGAGCCGAAAAATGCCATGCCTTCTTGTGTAACTTCGCCGGGTGCCACTAGCTCGGCCAGTGCCTCGTGAACCTCGTGAACGGACGGCGCCATCCTGCAATGTGCCGCTCCTTGCTCTACGCTTCCACCCGCAACGCCACGTAACGTCAGCCCGCCGTTTTCGCCATCGCCCGGCGAGGACGCCGTGGCTAAACGAACTTCTCACTACCCACCTGCCACTATCCACTGGCCACTGCTTCCTCCCCAACCCCCGCCGGTGATTGGCCCGCCGTGCAATGGGGGGTTGACCTGAACCCGATTGCTTGGTATCCTTCGCGGTTTTCCAACCTAGTCGTTCCCGGAGCTTGGACCAGTGGCGTACGATAGCATCGTTTGCGTGAAGCAAGTGCCCGACACGGCCAATATCACGGCCGAAGCCATGAAAGAAGATGGGACGGTCAACCGAGGCGCGTTGCCGGCCATTTTTAACCCGGAAGACCTCCACGCCTTGGAGACGGCCCTCGAAATCCGCGATGAATACGGCGGAACGGTGACCGTCGTCTCGATGGGCCCGCCGAAAGCGGCCGACGTGCTCCGCGATTGTCTGTTTCGTGGCGCCGATCGGGCGATTCTGCTGACCGACCGTCGCGCGGCCGCCAGCGACACCTTGGCCACGAGCTATATTTTGGCCCAGGCCGCGAAAACCATCGGCCGCTACGATTTCGTCTTCTGCGGCCGTCAGGCGATCGACGGCGACACGGCCCAAGTTGGCCCGCAATGTGCCGAAAAGCTCGGAATCCCTCAAATTACCTATCTTGAACAGCTTGTGAGCGTTCACGACCGCGTGGCGCGCATTCGCCGGAACATCGGCCACGGCTGGGAGATTGTCGAGGCGAAATTGCCCGTGCTGGTCACGGTGCTGGAGACGGCCAACCGGCCGCGTCCGCAGGCGGCGAAGCGCGTGATGAAGGCGAAGCGGGCGAGGGTGCCGGCCGAAGTCGCGGCGGCGGTCAAGGCCGCCATGCCCGACGCTTCCGAGGAGCAATTGGCCGCCGAAACCAGCCGCCGCATCGAGTCGTTGAAAGCGCGCGGCCTGCTGATCGAGCAGTGGAACCTGGACGACATTCATGCCGACCTGCAGCGTTGCGGATTGGCCGGCTCGCCGACGAAGGTGCATCGCATTCAGGCGATTGTGTTGACCAAAGAAGGATTTACCGATGTCCCGCCGACGCAAGCCGGCGTTGGACAGATGGTGCATGAGTTGGTCGTTGATCGAACCTGGGGATAGAGGAGGGGCTAGGGACTAGGGGCTAGAGAGGGCAGCATGGGAGTCTCGAGTTATCAGCAACTCAAGGTTTGGCAGACGGGTATTCAGTTATCAAAAGCTGTGTATGGGTTGACCCAAAAATTTCCAAAAGATGAGTTGTATGGCTTGACGAGCCAAATACGTCGCGCGGCGGTGTCTGTTCCAGCAAACATCGCGGAGGGACATGCCAGAGATTCCACAAAAGAGTTTTTACATCATATTTCGATAGCTTTAGGTTCCTTGGCGGAAGTCGAAACGATGCTCGTTCTCGCTCAGGAATTTGGATATAGTGACCAAGCGGCGGTTGCCGCATTACTTCAAAACACGGACGAGGAAGGCAAAATGCTTCGCGGATTACAAAAAACTCTAAAATCCCGTGCTGAAATCTAGCCCCTAGTCCCTAGCCCCTAGCCCCTACTCATGTCTGAACCGAATCGCCAAGGCGAAGTTTGGGTGTTCGCCGAACAAGAAGACGGCGCGTTGCACGACGTGGCCCTGGAACTGTGCGGAAAAGCCCGCGAACTGGCCGACCGGCTGGGCGTAAAGGCCGGCGCGGTGCTGCCGGGCGCCGGCGTCGGCCCGCTGGCCAAGCGAGTCATCGCGCAGGGCATCGACAACGTTTATCTGGTCGATCATCCGCGGTTGGCCCATTATCAAACGATGCCGTACGCGAAGGTGCTGACGAAGTTGATTGAAAAGCATCAGCCGCAGATTTGCATCGTCGGGGCGACGGCCATCGGCCGCGATTTGGCCCCGCGCGTCGCTTCGACGTTGCGTTCCGGCTTGACGGCCGACTGCACCGACTTGGAAATCAGCGACGTGACCGATCCGAAGACCGGCACGGTGCATAAAAATCTGCTGTTGCAAATTCGGCCGGCGTTCGGCGGCAATATCATCGCCACGATCGTCAACTACGACCGCTGGCCGCAAATGGCCACGGTGCGTGAGGGCGTTATGCCGATGAAACCGGCCGACAACACACGCGCCGGCCATGTCATCGACGAGAAAATCGAGATCGACGATCTTTCGATGGCCATCAAGCTGATTCAGCGTCACATCGAGCCGCGCAAGGTGAACCTCAAGGGCGCTCGGGTGATCGTCGCCGGCGGCGGCGGCGTCGGAAGCAAAGATAATTTCAAGCTGATTTACGACTTGGCCGGCGCGATCGGCGGAGCGGTCGGCGCGAGCCGCGCGGCCGTCGATAGCGGATACATCGGCAAGGAGCATCAGGTCGGCCAGACCGGCACGACGGTTCGGCCCGCCCTTTATATCGCCATCGGCATCAGCGGCGCGGTGCAGCATCGTGCCGGCATGGAAGAGTCGGCCAAGATCATTGCGATCAACGCCGACCCCGACGCCCCGATTTTTGGCGTCGCCCATTACGGCATCGTCGGCGACTACAAGGAAGTGATTCCGATGATGATTAAGGCGATCCGGGAAAAGGCCAGATAACTAGTGGTCAGTGGCTAGTGGTCAGTGCAGCCGCTTGCGGCTTCGCCAAGCTTGCGAACAAACAAATAAAAAACTCCCGAGGAGCATCTCCCGTGGCGAATTTCTTTCTCGATAACGAAGATATTCAATTTTTGTTCAACCACATCGATCTGGCCGAGTTGGCCACGATCCAGGAAGACGGCTTTGCAAATGCGGGCGCCGATCCTTCGGGCTATGCGCCGATAGACGCGGCCGACGCCATCGATAACTACCGCCGCACGCTGGAAATCATCGGCGAAGTGGCGGCCGAAGTTATCGCGCCGAACGCCGAAACGGTCGATCACGAAGGCAACACGCTCAACGAGGATGGCACTGTCACGTTGCATCCGTTGGTGCAAGAAAATCTCGACCGGCTCACCCAGGCCGACATGATGGGCTTTACGCTGCCCCGACAATACGGCGGACTGAATTGTCCCAGCTTAATCTACACGATGGCCACGGAAATGATCAGCCGGGCCGACACCTCGCTGATGAACATGTTCGGCCTCCAGGGCATCGCCGAAACGATTTACGCCTTCGCCAACGACGAGATCAAGGACGAAACCCTGCCGCGATTCAGCCGCGGCGAGGTGACCGGCGCGATGGTGCTGACCGAGCCCGACGCCGGCAGCGACCTGCAAGCCATCCGACTCCGCGCGACGCAAGACGAGCAAGGCAATTGGTACTTAAACGGCGTCAAGCGATTTATTACAAACGGTTGCGGCGAGATTCTTCTGGTGCTGGCCCGCAGCGAGCCGGAGATTTCCGACGGCCGCGGCCTAAGCCTTTTCATCGCCGAGCGGTCGGAGCGGGTGAAGATTCGCCACTTGGAAAACAAGCTCGGCATTCACGGTTCGCCCACCTGCGAGATGGTGTTCGACAACATGCCGTGCCGCTTGATCGGCGAGCGGCAGCGCGGCCTGATTACCTACGTGATGTCGTTGATGAACGGCGCCCGGGTGGGCATCGCCGCGCAATCGCTGGGCGTTGCCGAGGCAGCGTATCGCTTGGCTCGCACGTACGCCCACACGCGCTGCCAATTCGGCGGCCCGATCGAGCGATTGCCGGCCGTCGCCGATTTGGTCACGGAAATGAAAATCAACCTGGAAGCCGCCCGAGCGTTGACCTACGAAACCGCGCGGGTTTGCGATCACGAGAACAACAATTTCCGCGTGCTTGAATTGCGCGGAAACCTCGATAAAGAAGACGAAAAACGCCGCAAGCAGCTTTCGCGCTCCCTCAAGCGGATGAATGGAATGCTGACGCCGATGAGCAAGTATTATTGCTCCGAGATGAGCAACCGCGCGGCCTACGACGCGATTCAAGTCCTCGGCGGCTCCGGCTACATGAAGGACTACGCGGCCGAGCGTTACGCCCGCGACGCCCGGATTACGACGATCTACGAAGGCACGAGCCAGTTGCAGGTGGTGGCGGGGGTGCGCGGCGTCACTTCCGGCTCACTCGACACGTGGGTCGAGCCGCACGAAAAGAAAACCTACAACGATCCGCTGTTGGACGGCCTGAAGCAAAAGCTCATCGACGCTCGCGGATTGGTAAACGAGGCGGTGCAGTTCGTCAAGGCGAAGGGCGCCTCATATCTCGACCTCAGCGGCCGGAAGTTGGTCGATTCGGCCATTTCGATCGTCATCGGCCATCTGCTATTGGCCCAAGGCGCGACGAACGAGCGCAAGAAGCGAGTCGCTCGGCGTTTCATCGACCGCGACATGGCCATTCTACGCATGAACCACGGCCTGATTCTCTCCGGCGACGCCTCGGCCACCGAGGAATACGCCCTGCTTGCCGGGCCGGTGCCGGCGGCGGGCTAGGCTGCGCGAGTCATTGACCGCGACGAAGCGAGTGACCTATAATGTAGCGGGCGGGTTGGCGTTCATGGCCCGGTCACAAACTTGAACGTATAATGTAAAACTTCTCGCAAAAAAATCGGAGCGGCTATGGGCATTGTTACGACAACCGTCGAGCTTTCCAATCCGAAACAGCCGCAGTTGGCTCCGCTCAACGTCTCCGCGATGGTCGATACCGGCGCGATGACCATTTGCATTCCCGAACACGTCGCCCTTCAGTTGCAGCTTACGGAGATCGAGCGGCGCGAAGTGACGACGGCCGATGCACGCTCCCATGTTGTGCCCTATGTCGGGCCGATCCAGATTCGCTTTCAGAATCGAACTTGTTTCACCGGCGCGTTGGTGCTGGGCGACACAATACTCTTAGGCGCCGTTCCGATGGAAGACATGGACCTCGTCGTTTCGCCGTCCCGCCAGACCATCGAGGTGAATCCGAAAAGCCCCAACATTCCTTCGGCGGTCGTGATGTAGACGGGCGATATGAGAACACTCTCACGCCATGTTGACCGCCACGACCACCATGCCGTTGCGGTCGGCGTAGTCAATCACGGCTGGCTCGTCGAGCAAAATGGTCCGTCCGGCTTCAATCGCCAGCACCTTTCCGCCGGCGGCGTGGATGGTTTCCAATGTGCCGAGGCCAATCGTCGGCACGTCGAATCGCATGTCCTGCAGCGGCTTCGCTACTTTTACGACCGTAAAACCGCCGGCGGGGCAAAGCTTGCCGGCGCGGCGAATGCACTCGTCGGTGCCCTCGACCGCCTCGACCGCCAATACGGCTTGATCCTTCACGGCGACGCTCTGGCCGATGTCGAGCCGACCCATTTCCTTGGCCATTTTCCAACCGAATTCGATGTCTTTTTGCTGCCAGGCCGTCGGGCCGCGGCGGGTCAATTGTCCTTCCTTCACGAGCAACTCCGGCACATAATCGGTGGGTGGTGCAAAACGAATCCCCTCGGACGCGAACTCCTCGACAATCGCCAACAACAGCGAATCGTCGCGGCAATCTTTCTTTCGCGTCCAAAAATGCGGCAAAAACATTCGGATGGTTCGCAGGTCGGGCAGATGTCGCAGCCACGCCCAACGCTGGAAGAGACGGACCTTGAAAATCTTGCCCGCCATCATGATTTCCGTCACCCGGTGACGATGAAAATAGCGAATGGCCGTGCCGAACTTCGCCATGCCGAGCCAATGAAAATCGGTGCAAACGCGAGCCAATTCCGGATCGGCGTGTCCGATGGTTCCCAAGCAATAGACGTCGCATCCCTGCCGGCGTAGAGCCTCGGCGATGACCACCGGGTAGCGACCCCAGCCGGCGAGGATTCCGACGCGGCGTGGTTCTTTGGAAGAGGACATGGAATTAGTGGCTAGTGGTTAGTGGTTAGAAACTAGCGGCATGAAGCGGGTGAAAGCGTGAAGAGTTAGAAGGGAAAGCTGCTTGCGGTTTCGCAAAAAATCGCTATCCACTCGATCCACTAACCACGACCACTAGTCACTGACCACTAATTCGATTCCTTCGCCAACGCATCAACCGCGCGCTGCAATTGTTTCAACTGACGACGCATCTCCGGCAACTTGCTGAACGCCGCTTGTTTGACTTTCTGGTCCCGCTCGGGCGTGGCCGGAATGCCGATCATCCGCGCGCCGTCGGGCACGTCGTTGGTGACCCCGGCCATGGCGCCCAGCACCGCGCGATCGCCGATGTGAACGTGATCGCGGACGCCCACCTGGCCGG
>CAZWNM010000115.1:0-6517 GCA_964635765.1 uncultured Planctomycetaceae bacterium
GAAAGGCCGACAAAACAGGGAACACCGGTGCGAATCCGGGGCGGCCCCGCCGCTGTAACCGAGTGAAATCAGGACGGTTCGATCATTAGCCATTGTCGCGGCATTGCTTGCGATGAGAAGGCGGAACCAGTCCCATTCTCGGGAGCCAGAAGACCTACCAGCGCGTAATTGGCGGCCCATTGCGAGGGAGAGTGGCCGCGCCACCGTTGTTTCGCCTTGCGCCTCACGCGATTTAAGTGATTTCGCAGCATTGGCGCGCAGGTCGAACGACTATCGTTTTTTCGCCCCGATAGGAGGCAGCGTATTACCATGAGACATTTCTTTTTCGCGTTCCAGCGGCGGCTGTTGACGGCCGTTGCGATCCTTGGCTTTGGCTTCTTGCCATCGCATCTTTCGGCCGAGGTCATCGGCTTCGAGGACCTTGGACTCGGTTCCAACACGTATTGGAACGGTTCCACCGGCGCCGGCGGCGCCAGCACTTTCAAGAGCGGCTCGGCGACGTTCAACAATTACTACGATCCGAGTTACGGCAGTTGGGACGGTTGGGCGTATTCCAGCGTTACCAACACCGCGGTTCGCGATTACACCAATGACTGCGCCGCGATTACGGGCGGCGGCGTTAATGGATCGAACGCCTACGGCGTCGCCTACGCCGGCTTCGACGGCAGAACGATCGCCACCACGTTTTCGCAAGCCACGGTGGTGTCGGGCGCGTACTTCACCAACACGGCATACACGTACGACGTCCTTGAGAATGGAAATCGCTGGTCCACGGCGTTCGGTCCCGGCGATTATTATTACCTGACCGTCACCGGCTACAACAGCCAAGGCAATAGCACGGGAAGCGACACGCTCTATCTGGCCGATTTCCGAAACGGCAACACAAGCATCCTAAGCAATTGGACTTGGCTGGACCTCAGCGACTTAGGCGCGGTTTCTTCGCTGACATTTTCGCTCACCACGACCGATATGAGCGGCGGTTACGCGAACACCCCGCTGTACTTCGCCATGGACAATTTGACGACCGTGCCCGAGCCCTCGACCCTCGCGTTGGCGGCCGTCGCCGGCTTGCTCGCTCTTGCGTATCGCCGCCGGAAAAAGAACCGCTCGGCCTTTTCTGCGCTTTCTGAAAAAAGGCTATCAACCTGAGTTTCGTTTAAGAAATCCCTATTGGCTTTGGCGGGCGCAAAAAAGTATCCTCTCCACTTGTTGTTCTAGGCAAGGAAGCCAGAATGGAGAGGATACTCATGGATTTTACGAAACTGTTCTGCGGCGTGGACGACTTTTGTCGAGATTTCGAACCTCTTTGGCATCAACAACTTATAGCGGGACACCGACGACGGAAATCGCAACTTTCGCTCAGCGAACGCATGACCATCGTCATCGCATTTCACGCCTCCGGCTACCGCGACTTCAAACATTGTTACACCATGTTGCTCCTTCGGCATAGAGCAGATTTTCCAGACTTGATCAGTTGCGCCCGATTCGTGCGACGGATGCCAAGTCTGATGGTTCCCCTGTGCGCCTACATAAAAACGTGTTACGGCCAACAAACCGGCATCGCGTTTGTCGATTCGACGGCCTTAGCGGTCTGCGGCAACAAACGAATTCGACGCAATCGGGTGTTTCGCGGGCTCGCCGAGTTGGGGAAAACCACGATGGGTTGGTTTTTCGGATTCAAGCTCCATCTCGTCATCAATGAGTGCGGCGAACTGCTGGCGGTACAACTGACGCCAGGCAATACGGACGATCGCGAGCCTGTGCCGCACCTGGCTCGCAACATGTTCGGAAAGCTTTTCGGCGACAAGGGTTACATTTCCGCCGAGCTATTCCGATCGCTTTGGGAACGTGGCGTTCCGCTCATTACGTCCGTGCGTCGCAACATGAAAAACGCCCTGATGCCGCTGATGGATAAAATCTTGCTGCGAAAGCGTTCTCTGATCGAGACGGTCAACGATCCATTGAAGAACATCGCTCAAGTCGAACATACCCGCCATCGAAGCGTGATGAATTTCGCGGTGAACTTGGTAGCCGGGCTAATTAGCTATACCCATCAACCCAAAAAATCGACATTACGGCTCCATGAACGCGATCGGCAAGCCCTCGCCCTCCACGCCTTGCCCTTCGTCGCTTAAACGAAACTCAGGTTGAAAATGTCGTCTTTGACGCAAAATCCAGACAAGAGAATTGTCTTCTATCCGTGTTCATCGGTGTTATCCATGGTTTTCTCTCTTTTGCGATTTGAAAAGAGGCAACGGCGGTAAGTGTTACGTAAATCCGAAAACTGATCGGCCCTGACTCCAGGTTGTCCACAATTGACCCAATAGCCTGCTCGTGCTAAAATTAGCCTGCTCGTGCTAAAATGGGAGGGAGATCAATAAGCATAAGAACAAGCACATCCGGGCCGCCGTGGATTACGCCCTAGCGAAGGGCTGGCGATTGGAAATGGCCGGCGGACATGCACACGCCTGGCGCTATTTGCTCTGCCCGGAAAAGAGCCGCGAGGGACATCGTGTTTCGGTATTCTCGACGCCCCGTTGTCCGGAATACCATGCCGCATCCATTCGCCGGGCGATAGATGCTTGCGAACATAGGAGACGTGGCGAATGAATTATCACTTCACCGTAATACTCGCGAACCACGACGTAATGACGCCCGAGCTTACCGAAGCTCTGTATGAGGCGGGCTGCGACGACGGCACCCCGTGGTCCGGTGAGGGCGTGGCGGCCGTCACGTTCGACCGCGAGGCCCAATCGCTCGAATCCGCAATCCGCTCCGCCGTCGCCGACGTGCAAAAAGCCGGCTGCGTCGTGAAACATACGATCGTCGAATCGCCGGAGCCGGTCGTGTAGAAGTAACGGAAACCTGAATGCGGAAGGATACGCTCGTCTGCCTGTTGCTCGTCGCGGCGGTCTTCGCCGTTTTCGGCCAAACCCTTTGCCATGAGTTCGTCAATTACGACGACGACCGCTACGTTACCGCCAACAAGGCCGTGCAAGACGGCTTTTCTTCTTACGGAACTTTTTCAAAAACCCTCGCCTGGGCGTTTACCAGCCGCACGGCGAGCAATTGGCATCCGCTCACGTGGCTTTCGCACGCCCTCGATTGCCGAATCTATGGGCTAAACGCCTGGGGACATCATCTGACCAACGTGCTGCTTCACGCCGCGACGGCCGTTTTGCTGTTTCTCGTGCTTCGGCAAATGACCGGCGAGCTGTGGCCCAGCGCGATGGCCGCCGCGCTGTTCGCCCTTCATCCGCTCCGGGTGGAATCGGTCGCCTGGGTGGCCGAGCGCAAGGACGTGCTGAGCGGTTTTTTCTTCACGTTGACCCTCGCGGCCTATCTTGGCTACGTCCGCCATCCATTTTCATGGCGGCGTTATTTTGCGGTCATCGTGGCGTTCGCCCTGGGACTCATGTGCAAGCCGATGTTGGTGACGCTGCCTTTCGTGCTGTTGCTGCTCGATTACTGGCCGCTGGGGAGAATCAGACTGGGAGACGAGGAGACTGGGAGACTGGGAGAGAGAGAGACCGGGACACGCGACGAAAAAACCGCCTGCGGTTTCGCAACGCATTACCCTGTGGCTGTCACACGCCCGTCATCTCCTCGTCTCCCAGTCTCCCGGTCTCCTCGTCTCCAAGTCTTGCTCCGCCTTCTTCTCGAAAAACTCCCGCTTTTTATTCTTTCGGCCGCCTCGTGCGCCGTCACGCTCTGGGCACAGGCGGGCGCGATCGACAAGAGCCCCAAGGTGTCGCTGCCCATGCGATTGGGCAATGCCGCCGTGTCGTACGTCGAATACCTCGGCCAGTTTGTCTGCCCGATGGACTTGGCGGTTCTTTATCCGCATCCCGGCGACAGCCTGCCACGGTGGAAAATTGTTGTCGCCGTGGCGGTTTTGGCGGCCGTCAGCGGCGGTGTTTTTGCCATGCGCCGCCGCTGGCCATTCCTCGTGGTCGGCTGGTTTTGGTTCCTTGGAATGCTTGTGCCGGTGGTCGGTCTCGTGCAGGTTGGCAACCAGGCAATGGCCGACCGCTACACCTACTTACCACAGATTGGGGTCTGTATTATGGTATCGTGGTGGGGTTTTTCGGCAATCGGCCTGGGGCGTGCGAAAAATCGTGTCGACTGGACGTATTTTGCGGCCGCCTTGGCGGTTTTGACCGTTTTGGCTGTTTGCGCCTGGCGGCAAGCGTCGTATTGGAAAGACGGTGAAACGCTTTGGGCCAGGACCATCGCTTGCACGAACAACAACTATCTGGCACACTATAATCTGGGCGTGGCGTTGGCGCTCCGGGGGCAAACCGGCGAAGCCATCGAGCAGTATAACTGGATACTGGCCGCCAAGCCCGATTACGCGGAAGCCCGCTACAACCGCGGCGTGCTTTTGGCGCGATTGTGGCGAACCGACGAGGCGATTCGAGAATATCGAGCGGTGCTGCGGCAGATCCATGACGCATCCGACCCGCATTTCAGCCTCGCCGAAGCGTTGGCCCAGCAGGGAGAGTTCGAGGAAGCGAAGCAGGAATACCGCGAAGCCATACGGATCGCGCCGGAATCGGCCGACGCCTACAACAACTTGGGCAACATCGAATGGCAACAGGGGCAAACCGATCGGGCGATGGCCGATTACATGGAAGCCATAAGGATCAACCCAAACTACGCCAACGCTCACAATAATCTCGGCGCATTGCTCAGCGGGCAAGGGCGGTTTGCCGAAGCGGCGGCGTGTTTCCGGAAGGTTTTGGAAATCGAGCCGAGCCGCGAAGACGCTCGAAGAAGTCTTGACCGTGTTTTACGCGTTTTAGAAGGAACTCCATGACTCAGACTATTCGCTATCGTTCTCCGCAGGAATCGCGTCCGGTCAGTGCCGACCCTTTGGTCATTTTGGGAGTCTGCGTCGTGCTGGGAGCGCTGGTGCTGAGCTTGTTCGGCCCGACCGCATTCTACGCCGATCCGGAGGGGCTGCGATCGTCCTCCAATCTCGGCTTCGAATTCATCAACTGCGACGACGAGCCTTATGTCTACGGCAATCGTGACGTTCAACAAGGAATCACGTTCGACACAGCACGGTGGTGCCTGACGACCGGCCATGCCGCCAACTGGCATCCGTTGACTTGGGCGTCGCACGTGCTCGACTGTCAACTGTACGGGCCCCTGCTGGATGAGCAACGCCACGTTCCGACCGGTGGATGGTTTACCGACGTTCCCTGGCCCGGCGGCCATCACTTCACCAGCGTGGTGCTCCATGCCGCCGCCGCAATCGTGTTGTTTCTCGCCTTGCGGCTGATGACCGGAACGCTTTGGCGCAGCGCCATCGTGGCGGCGATGTTCGCCGTGCATCCGCTTCGCGTGGAATCGGTGGCATGGATCGCGGAACGCAAAGACGTGTTGAGCGGCCTGTTCTGGATGTTGACCATGCTCGCCTACGGCTATTACGCCCTGCGGCCGAGCATTCGGCGCTACATCGCCGTCGTCGTTTGCTTCGCCTTGGGCTTGATGTCGAAGTCGATGTTGGTGACGCTACCGTGTGTGCTTTTGCTGTTGGATTTCTGGCCATTGCGCCGATGGCGAATTCCATCGCTCGCCGGGCCGGACAATTCGCCCGCGCCAAGCAATACGGCCGAGGAGCCGTGGATTCCAACGTGGCTGTTCGACCAATCGACATTGGAGCAATCTTCGTTTTTCGCGAAATTCCTGCGTTTTATCCAGAGGCCCAACAGCCGGCTAGTGATTGAAAAGCTGCCGCTTTTTGCCATGTCGGCCGGCGTATGCTGCATCGTCATGCACTTCCAACACCAAAGCGGTGCGATGGACATGTCGATCAAATTCCCGATGCCCTATCATCTGGCCAATGCGGCGTGCGCGACCGTCGATTATATGTGGAAAACGATCTGGCCGGCGAATTTGGCCATTTTTTACCCGAATCCCGCCATCCTGAGCCTGCATGATTCCGCGGGCCTTCATACGCTCGTTTTGCACGGGCTGGGCGCGTTGGCGATTTTGGTGGCCATTACCGGCATTGCCATTTGGGGACTCCGCCGGCACGGCTATTTGGCCGTCGGCTGGCTCTGGTATCTCGGCACGCTCGTGCCGGTGCTCGGAATCATCCAGGTCGGCGTTCAGGGAATGGCCGACCGCTACACCTACTTGCCGATGATCGGTTTTTACATCATGGCGGTTTGGGGGATTGCGGAACTCGTGGCGAAATCAAAAGGGCTGCGTCTCGCGGCGGCCATGGCGACCGTCGTCCTGTTGGCCACATGGTCGTACCTCACCACCGAACAAGTCGCCACTTGGAAAAACAGCTACACGGTGTTTCAACACGCCGTCGAGGTCGTTCCAAACTGCTTCTTCGGCTACAACCATCTGGGCCTGGCATACCACACTGAGGCGGCGGCGCTAAAGAACGTCAATCCCAAATTGGCCGCGGCGTACGCCGAAGAAGCCGGCAAGGATTTCAAAAAATCGGTCGAGATCACGCCATATTACGATTCGTCGAACGGAAATCTCGGCGTGT
>CAZWNM010000116.1:0-6516 GCA_964635765.1 uncultured Planctomycetaceae bacterium
TGCCGATGGCCTTGGCCTTCCCGCCGCCCGTGCCGCACGCGTGCTCTACCGAGGCGTACTGCAGCAGGCCGCTGCCATGGCCTACCTCGACGCTTTCTGGCTGCTTGGGACGCTCTGTTTCGCGATGCCGCTCTTCGCCATGTGGGCGTTCGGATTCGTTGCGGCGTATTCCGCCAGAATCCGCCGGTCGTCGATCACGACGTACTGCCACGCTTGGGCGTTCCGCGCGCTCGGGGCGTTCATCGCCGCTGCCAGCAATTTTTCGACTAATTCTTCCGGCACCGCCCGATCTTCATACTTCCGAACGCTACGCCGCGTGTGAATGGCTTCCAGAGTGTCCATTTTTTCCTCTCACCTGTTGTCTATTGCCTATTGCCTCTAACCTCTTACCTACACAAGTCCAGCGTCGCCCAAAGGCTCGGGTCTTCCTGATACGACATCGGGCCGCCGACGCTGAAAGTCTGTTCGCCCAATTCGCGGTCGATCATGGCATACGTGAAACCCAAGCGGGGATGTTCGGCCGGATCGAAGCCAGTCAGCGTTTCGGCCGGAATGAAAGCGTCCAATTGATAATCGTTGCCTTGACGCCGGCAATACGCTTTCAGCAGCCCGTCTGCATGAGGATTCGGAAGTTCTTTCGCCCGATGGATCGGGAGCCGCTCGGCCACCGGCTCGTCGAGATTCCGGCCCGCTCCGCAGGGCAGAAAAATGAAGCGGTGGCAAAATCGCGTGGCGCGATGGACGTTATGAACGTCGCGGGTGTCGATCCAAATTTGCAGGGCGTCGCTGTCTTCGGGCCGAGCCGCGCGGCACCACGGCGGCTGGCGTTTGCCCTGCACATGAACGGAAAAAGCCATGCCGGCCTCGCTCCATGCCGCGCGAACGTCGGCCCAGACCGGCTGTTCATCCAATTCCGGCAATCGCAGCAGCCGATATTCCTCGCCCAACTCGGCTCCATGTTTCGTCCACAGCGGATCGTGGTATCGGCACGCCGCGGCGAAGCGAAACAGAAAGCGTGGTGGCAGTAATGGCGGCATGAAAAAAACACGCAAAAAGAACAAAGGAAAACACCACGGAGACACGGAGGACACGGAGAAAACAAGCAAAAATGAACGCAAAAAACTAAAAAACGAGTAACTATTTAGCCGTCTAACGTCAGTACAAGAGAGAAGAAATGGGTCGTCCCTTCCCATTTCCCCCTTCTTGCACTGATTGTTCTTTTTTCTCCGCGTTCTCCGTGTCTCCGTGGTGAGTTTTGGTTTCAGTTTTTAGCGTCGCAAGTTACGCTTGTTCTTCTTTATCGAACGCCGCGTCGAAGGCCACCTTGCTCGGCTCGAAATCGACGCCCTTCACGAAATCACAGGCTTCCTGCGCGCCGTGGTCGCGGTCCATGCCGCTGTCTTCCCATTCGACCGAAAGCGGTCCTTCGTAGCCGGCGACGTTCAACGCGCGGATGATTTCCTCGAAGTTCACGCTGCCGTGGCCCAACGAACGGAAATCCCAGCCGCGGTTCGGATCGCCGAAGTTCAAGTGGCTCGCAAGGATGCCGCTCCGGCCGTTCAACGTGACGATCGCGTCCTTCATGTGGACGTGATAAATACGGTCGGGAAACGCGCGGATGAATTCGACCGGATCGACGCCCTGCCAAATCAAGTGGCTCGGATCGAAGTTGAAACCAAACTCCTCGCGGTAGTCCAAGGCGTCGAGCGTCCGCTCGGCCGTAAAGAGGTCGAACGCGATTTCCGTCGGATGCACTTCCAACGCAAACTTCACGCCGCATTCGCCAAATACGTCCAAAATCGGATTGAACCGCTCGGCCAACAGCTTGAAACCCTCGTCGATCATCTCAGGCGAGACCGGCGGGAACGAATACAGCAGGTGCCAAATGCTTGAGCCGGTAAACCCGTTCACCACATCGACGCCCAATTTCTGAGCGGCCCGGGCGGCGTTCATCATATCTTCGGCGGCTCGGGCGTTCACGCCGGCCGGCGCGCCGTCGCCCCAAACATAGGGCGGAACAATCAATTTGTGACGCGCATCGATGTTGTCCAAGATCGCCTGCCCGACCAAGTGGTTGCTGATGGCGAACACTTGGAGATTGTTCTTTTCGAGCAGTTCGATTTTTTTGGCGCAATAATCGTCCTGTTCGATGGCTTTTTGAACCTCGAAGTGGTCGCCCCAGCAAGCCAATTCAAGTCCGTCGTAGCCGAATTCGCTGGATTTTCGCGCCAATTCCGCCAGGGGAAGATCGGCCCATTGGCCCGTGAACATCGTAACTGGTCGTGCCATATCGAAGGTTCCTTTTGCCAAGCGTATTTTTGAGAGAGGGGGGAGATTGGATAAGAGGACTGTCGGTTATTGTGACAAATTTACGGCGACATGCAACGGGGGCGAGGGAAGCAAGACTGGGAGACTGGGAGACTTGGAGACGAGGAGACGCCATCGCCGCCGGAAAAGTCACGCTACCTTGCCTATTTTCCGCCTCGCAAAAACTTCTCACACACTTGCCGCCTACTTTGGCCGATGAGTGAAGAGGAGAATTGATGCGTATCGACGCGAGGTGCGCAGGTGTGACCTCATACCTTCCTTGGGGCATAAAGATTATGAAACGATCCTTTCACGCTTTGTTCGGGGTGCTGCTGCTTGCCGGTACGACTTGGGCTACGTCGGCTCTGGCGGCCGTTCCCGAGGTCTCGTCCAATCGGGTCATTGAACTGGCAACGCCGAATTCGGCGGAAAAAACGCCGGTCATTTCCAGCGTCTCGCTCGATTCGGCCGGAAAATTCCTGGCCGCCGTCGGCGACGACCACTTGGTCCGGGTGTTCGATGTCAAAACCGGCAAGGTGGTGCACCGCTGGGGCGCCCACGCCGACTGGGTCAAGACCTCGGCCTTCCGCGCCGATGGTTCCATCCTGGCCACGTCCGGCGCCGACCGCCGAATCCATCTTTGGGATGTCGCCGCCGGAACCCAACGCGATTTCGGCATCCCCCTGCAATCCATCAACACGTTGGTTTGCAGTCCGAACGGAAAGATTTGGGCTGCCGGTGGTTTTGCCGATAAAGTTTGGATTCTCGACGCCGACAAAAACAGCGTCTTGCACGAACTAGCGTCGCCGGGCAACGACATCCGCGCGCTCAGCTTCTCGCCCAACGGGAAGCAACTTGCCGCCGCCGGCCGCACCGGCGTGGTTCGCATTTGGGACGTGGATAACGGCAACGTCATTCACGACATCCAGGCGTCGCAGCGGCGCATTTGTGCGTTGGCCTATTCGCCCGACGGAAAAATCCTGGCCGCCGCCGGCCAGCAGCGCGTGGTGCACTTGTTGGACGCGGCGACGGGCAAATCGCTCGGCGACACGCCCGAACGACCCGGCGAAATCCTGACGCTTTGCTTCTGCAACGACGACACGTTGGCCGCGGCGGGCAGCGGCGACGTGATTCACCTTTGGAGCGTCGCAACGAAGCAAGAACAATGCCGATTGGTCGGCCACACGGGTTCGATCACGACGTTGGCGTTCAACGAAAAGGCCGGAACGTTGATTTCCGGCGGTTACGACACGACGGTCCGTTTTTGGGACATGACCGCGCAGGAGCAGACCCGCGTGACGTTGCGGCCCGCCCGATCCGCCGTGGTTCCGAAGAAGCCGGAGTAGGAAGAGGGAGATTGGGGACTGGGGATTGGAAAACCGCTTGCGGTTTTTGCACTAGCCACTGACCACTGGCCACTAGTTTACGGCAGCGAAATCAACAGGGAGGTTGATGTGAGCCTTTTTCATAAGAAGTCGCAGAAGACGCATGGACTGTTCGCATCGCACGGGAAGAAATCGCGCGGGGCCGGTTCTCGATTTCGCACGTGCCGTTTCGAGCAAATGGAGCCGCGGCAACTGCTGTCGGTTTCCGCGTCGCCGATCCATGTCGGCGCGGTGTACTTCGAGGACAGCAGCATTAATTCCGCGGGAAGCACTCTCAACGGAAAGGCGGTGGAAGACAAAATCTTCTCCGTCAGCTTCACCGGCGGCGAAGCAGGAACCCAGCTCACGACGCTAACGATCGACACCCGCGAGGCCGCATACTTCACCGACGGCAACGCAGGCGATCTGCTCGGCAATATCAAAAATCTCAGCAACTACGGCATTCAAATCACCAGCGCCACGCTCACGGCGCAGAACGAATTGGTGCTGACGTTGACAGGCTTCACCGCAAACGAGTCCCTTATTTTCTCCGTCAATATCGACGAGGCGGGCGGCGATCTGCGAGTGACGGGCAACGAATTTTCCACGAATACTCGCGGAGTCGATGAAACCCTTCTCGGTTCGCAGCTTACCGCCACTTTTACCTCGCCCTATGCAGAGACAATTACCACAAACTCGCTCGATTTCACCGACGCTTTCAACGACAAATTCGCCGCGGCGGGCGTCACCGGAATTTTGCCTGACGACAATTATGGCAATGCCGCCGCCGTCGCCGCCACGCCGGTCGGCGCCGTCGCCGATGCGGTCGAAACCGCCGGCGCCTGCGGCGGCGTAACGCAAACGCTTTTGCCCGTCGCCGTCTCCGGCAAGGTCTTATATAGCCCTGATGCTGACGTGACAGACACGAGTAGTGAGACCGGCATCAGCGGCGTCACATTGACGCTTTGGCAGTTGAATACGACAACCTCGCAGTGGCAACAAGTCACGAAAAACAGCACGGCGGTCACGACGACGACCGGCAGCGACGGAAGTTATTCGTTTACGAACCTCGATCCCGGCAGCTATCAAGTTCGAATGGATCAGGGTCAATCCACGCTCGGCGCCTATACCGATTTGGCGACGCTGCCCGGCGCCGGCAGCAGCAGCGACACGGCGAACGTGATCGCCACCGCCACGCTCAAGGGCGGCCAAAGCAGCACGGAAAATGACTTCGTGGAAACGAAGCTCAATTCGGTAAGCGGTCACGTGTACATGGATATCAACGGCGACGGCCAATATGAGGCCGGCATCGACAAGCCAATCCCGAACACGGAGGTTACGTTGGTTACCTCCGGCGGACCGATCGTCAAGTACACCGACGCCAACGGTTTTTATTCGTTCACGAATTTGTGGCCCGGCGCCTATACGGTTATCGAAACGCAGCCAAAAGGCTACAACGACGGACCCGACTATCACAACGGCGCGCTCAGCACAACGAACGATTATTTTCCCTCCATCAAGTTGACCGGCAACGTGGCGGGCGTCAATTACGACTTCACCGAAGTCTTGCCGAATAATCCGCCGCCGCCTCCGCCGCCGACTCCGCCGAATAATCCCAGCCCGCCGCTGACGCCGCCTGATTTCAATTCCATCCTGACGCCGGCGACGCCGTCGGCCTATGTCGGCGATACGTATGTGTCGTCGTACTATTCGTTCCTCGAAACCCCGTTGAACTTGCCGGCCGGCGGGGCGGGCGGGCCTCCGGCTGAATACACTTGGCACTTGAGCGTCATCGACGCCGGCCAGCCGCGAAGCGAATACTCTGGCGAACAAGTCGCCATGGTCGGGTACAACCGGCTCTTCGACCCAATCTCGTGGAGCGGCGCCGACATGAACGAGATGGTGTGGACCTTGGCCGACAAAGACGGCAAACCGACGCAAACGCTCCGCTTCGGCGCGCACGGCGGCACTCCGGTCGTGGGCGACTGGGACGGAAGCGGCTTCACGAAAATCGGCATGTTCCTCGACGGCATTTGGTTCCTCGATCTCAACGGCAACGGCGCTTGGGACGCCGGCGACCTTTGGATCAAGCTCGGCGCCAAGGGCGACCAGCCCGTGGCCGGCGATTGGAACGGCGACGGCAAGACCGATATCGGCATCTTCGGACCGGAGTGGACCGGCGATCCGCAGGCGATTGCCGCCGAGCCTGGTTTGCCAAGCTCGCAGAATCCGCCGGCGCCGGTGCGGCCGAAGAACATGCCGCCCGACGCGACCATGGCGCCGGTCGGCTATCGAACGCTGAAGAAGGGCACCGCCGGCAAACTCCGCTCCGACGTGATCGACCACGTGTTCCAATTCGGCAAGGAAGGCGACATCGTCGTGACGGGCGACTGGAGCGGCGATGGCATCTACACCATCGGCGTCTTCCGCAAGGGCACTTGGTATCTCGACATGAACGGCAACGGCCGTTGGGACGAGGGCGACGTGGCGGTTCAATACGGCCAAGAGGGCGACTTGCCCGTCGTGGGCGATTGGACCGGCGACGGCATCACGAAGCTCGGCGTCTATCGCAACGGCACGTTCTATCTCGATACGAACAACAATCGCCAGATGGACGCGGCCGACAAGGTGTTCGCGCTGGGCGGCCCCGGCGACAAACCCATTGCCGGCGACTGGACCGGCGACGGCATCACGAAGGTCGGCGTGGTTCACAGCGAGCCAGCCGCCCCGCAAGTGCCGTTGCAAGCGCAGCGACATTAATCGCAGCGACATGAAAAGCCTATCTCAACACCTCCCCTCTCCCGACCAACCTTCGGTCGGTGCCCGGAGAGGGGCCGGGGGTGAG